>DAOWIT010000033.1 GCA_030640765.1 Candidatus Latescibacterota bacterium
ATGTATTCTCTTATTTTGGTACCCACGATTAAAATCGTGGGTTTCTTGAAGATCTCAGCCTGTTTGAACCGATATCATAAATGAATTTCTCCGAATGTTTGTTAAACAGCAACAAGAATGCCGAAGGTCTCTGTGTTTTCTTCATGTACCTGATAATACAAATACAACGAACTATTAACAACAACAGACAGGGGATACTACCTTTTTCTCTCGAATTGCTTGCAAACTCACTTCATCAAATTCTTAACCAACTTCCGGGCGGGGCCGAGTTTCCTCACATCTTCAACCACTTCCTCAACCACCGAGGCGAACTTCTGTCCTTCTGCTGCCGAAACCCAGGAAAACTGCACCCTCCCTGGCTCTATCCCAATGAATTCTAAAAATCTTTTCAGCAGGGCGAATTTACGCCGGGCCAGATAGTTCCCGCTGCCGTAGTGACAGTCGCCGGGATG
This sequence comes from Candidatus Latescibacterota bacterium, assembly GCA_030640765.1. Taxonomy (GTDB): domain Bacteria; phylum Latescibacterota; class MVCY01; order MVCY01; family MVCY01; genus MVCY01. Next base: position 453 of record DAOWIT010000033.1, read on the forward strand.
GCAGCCGGATACTAAGACTCCATCGGCGCCGTGTTGCAGGGCCTTTATGATGTGCAGCGGGTTCACCCGGCTGGAACAGGGAACCCTTATCACCCGGATATTGGGCGGATACTGAATTCTGCTTATTCCGGCCAGGTCAGCCCCGGCATAGCTACACCAGTGGCAGAGGAAGGCAACTATCTTGGGCTGCCACTGTCGGTTCTGGGACTGGTCTCCACCGTTGTTGGGCTTTTTTCTCTCCATAAGTTGATTTTACTTTCCTCAGTATAGTTTACTGGTAGCGAATGAGCAAATTTTGCTGCTTCAGAAGGCCTCCACCGCTGCCAGTATCTGGCTGTCGGTGAACCCTCGGATATCTATCGCGCCGGACCTGCAGGTGGCTGAGCAGGCACCACAGCCCTTGCACAGGGCCTCGTTTACCTCTGCCACCATTCTCTCTGGATCTACTTTTACGGCGTTGTAGGGGCAGATCTCCTCGCACATTCCGCAGCCGGTGCATCTGCTCTCCCACACCGAGGAGACCTTACCCTCCACTTTGACAAAGTCCTTGGCCAGGATAGTGGTCGCCCTGGAGGCAGCGGCGTTGGCCTGAGCGATGGTCTCCTCAACCGACTTAGGGGCATGGGCAAGTCCGCATACAAATACCCCCTCGGTGGCGAAGTCCACCGGACGAAGTTTTACATGGGCTTCAAGGAAGAACCCATCGTCATTTAAGGGGACCTTGAGCATCTGTGCCAGGTCTTGGTTTCCAGCAGGCGACACCATAGCCGGGCTGAGCACTAAGAGGTCTGTATCTATCCGAAGCATCTCCTTTAACACCAGATCTTTAACTAAAACACCCAGATGTCCATCTGTTTTCGCTACTTTCGGTTTCTCTGTCTCGTCGTAACGGATGAATATTACCCCTTGTTCCCTTGCCTTCTGGTAATACTCTTCCCTGAACCCGTAGGTTCTTATGTCCCGGTAAAGAACATAGATGTTTGTACCGGGATTTACCTCTTTTATTTTCAGGGCATTCTTGACTGCCTGAGTGCAGCATACCCTACTGCAGTAAGGCCTCTCATCATCTCTTGATCCCACGCACTGAATCATTACCACAGTAGGGGAAAGACGAGAGATCTCTCCGGTCTCTTTTTTCTCTTCCAGCAGACTCTCCAACTGAAGTTGAGTCAACACCCGCGAATCCTGCCCATAGAGATACTCAGATGGCTGATACTCCTCAGCCCCGGTGGCCACGATAATTACCCCATGTTCTAACTCCAGGCTCCCAGATTCCGAAACTCCAGATTCTACTGTCCGCAGCCTTTCCTCTCCCTCTCTCCCCTGCTCCTCTGCACCCTTGCTCCCTTGCTCCTCTGCTCCTCTTCTTTGCTCCTCTTCTCCCCTGCACCCTTGCTCTCCTCCCACAGTGACCGTAGTCTTAAAGTTGCCCACATACCCCTCCATCTGGTCTATCTGGGCGTTTGTGTAGAGCTTTATCCTCTTATCTGATTTCACTTTCTCGATAAGGGAATTCAGGAATGCGGCCGGGTCCTGGCCATTTAAGCTGAAGTTTATATTTCTGAAATTTCCGCCAGGCTGACTCTCTCTTTCGATCAGGAAAACCTGAAAGCCCTGACGGCTCAAGGCCAGAGCGGCGGTCATCCCTGCTACCCCAGCACCTATGACCAAGGCGTTTTTGTTCACCGCCAGCTGCATCTCTTCCAGAGGTTGGAGTAGGATGGCCTTGTGTATTGCCATTCTCACCAGATCCTTAGCCTTTTGGGTGGCCTCCTCAGGTTCCTCCATATGCACCCACGAGCATTGGTCTCTGATGTTGGCCATCTCGAACAGATAGGGGTTGAGTCCTGCCTCTCTCATCGTCTCCTGGAACAGCGGTTCGTGAGTCCGGGGAGAACAGGAGGCCACCATTACCCGGTTCAGTCGGTGTTCCTCTATATTCTTCTTTATCCCCTCCTGGGTATCCTGAGAACAGGTGTAGAGATTATCTTCGGCATAGACCACATCGGGAAGACTGCGGGCATATTCGACCACCTCGGGCACATTCACCACCCCACCGATATTTATGCCGCAGTGGCAGATGAAGACGCCTATCCTGGGTCGCTCCCCTCTGATATCTATCTCAGGCGGGTAGGTTTTCTCGACTGTGAGGGTTCCCCGGGCGGATTCTAACAGGGCGGCGACCTCTGCGGCTGCGCCACTGGCCCCGGTTACCGTCTCCGGGATGTCCTTGGGACCGCCGGCAGCTCCGCAGACAAATATCCCCGACCGGGAACTCTCCAGCGGCTCGAATTCATCTGTCTTACAGAAACCATACTGGTTCAGTCTTATGCCCAGTCTCTCCGCCAGAGACTTCAAGTCACCAGGAGGTTCAAGCCCTACGGATAGAACTACCATATCGAACTGTTCCGCTATTCTTTTGCCCTCCTCTGACTCATATTCAACCGCTAAACTCCCATTTCCGTCTGGTTGTTTTACCCCAGCCGCTCTGGCTCTTACAAACCTGATGCCGTATTCATCTTGGGCACGCTGGTAGTATTTGTCAAAATCCTTTCCATAAGCTCGCAGATCCATAAAGAAAATAGTAGGCTCTACATCCCGGGCGTGTTCTTTGGCTACAATCGCCTCTTTTATGGCGTACATACAGCAGACCGACGAGCAGTATTCGTTTCCACAGGTGCGGTCACGGGAGCCGACACACTGGATAAAGGCGATTTTTGAAGGAGACGCCCCATCCGAGGGTCTCTGGACATGTCCCTGATAAGGCCCCGAGGCACTGAGGATGCGCTCGAACTGGATACTGGTCACCACATTGGGGAACTTACCGTAGCCGTATTTCCCGTCGGGTAGGGGGTCGTATTCGTCAAATCCAGGGGCCAAAAGAATAGAACCCACCTCCAGTTTTAACTCTTCGGGGACCATATCGTGGAGGATAGCCTCTGCCTTGCAGACCTCGACACACTGGAGGCACTCTGAGCAGATGCCGCAGGAAAGGCATCGTTTGGCCTCGGCTACTGCGGCCTCTTCCGGCAGGCCCAGGTCTACCTCTTTGAAGCTCGTTCTCCTCTGCTTCAGGGATAGGGCAGGCATTTTCACTCGCGGTTTCTTGGGCTCATCCTGGGGAAGATCGGAGAGATCAAGCGGTTTTGGCATCTTTTTCTCCCTGCCCTGTTTGAGATCTTCGCCCTGAAGGTATCTGGCGATGGATATGGCAACCTCTTTTCCGGCGGCGATGGCCTCTACGGCGGTGGCTGGTCCGGTCACATTGTCCCCACCGGCAAACAGGCCCGGACGGCTGGTGGCAAAGGTAAGAGAATCGGCCACAATGGTGCCCCAGCGGCTTATCTCCACACCGCTTTCTTTTAGGAACGAGAGCTCGGGCATCTGGCC
>DAOWIT010000003.1 GCA_030640765.1 Candidatus Latescibacterota bacterium
AATCAGATCGGGAGTTATCTGCCTTGCCTCAGATCCAAAGGCGGCAGCGGCTGGCTTGGGAGTCAACCCAGAGATCACCTTGAGTGCCTCTCGAATCTCCCCCTCAGTGAGCTTCAGAGATTCTGCAATCTTGCGGTAGTGACGTCTCTTCAAATCCTCCAACCGGGATTGCACGATTCTCATAGCCGGGCTGTCCTGCCTGCCTTGTTCCCGGAGTTGAATCATAAGGCACTCTCGGAGGTCTCTAGCCCCTACCCCTGAGGGGTCAAAGGTCTGGATGGTCTCCAGCACCCTTTCCACCTCTGTTTCTGGGACATTCAGGGTTGACGCTATCTGCTGCACCGGACAGACCAAATATCCATCCTCATCGATATTTCCGATAATGGCCTCTCCGATCCTAAGTTCTTCTGGAGAGGAGAAGGCGATTCGCAGCTGCTGGAGCAGGTGGTCTGCCAGAGAAGGCTGGCTGACAACAACCGGCTGCTGTCTATCCTCGTCAAGGTCACCCCCCTGTCGCATGGGATAGCCCATCTCATATCCGGCGGCAAGATATTCGCTCCAGTCCACCTCATCGAAGTCAGAATCAAGCTCCTTCTCCTCTTCAGGTTCTTTCTCTTCCTCCGAAGATAGACCCTCTTCTTGTTCCTCTGATTCCTCCTTGGGAAGCTCCTCCAGCATTGGATTTAGCTCCAGTTGCTGTCTCATCACCTGCTCCAGCTCCAAGGTTGGCAGTTGGAGAAGCTGAAGAGACTGTATCTGCTGCTGGGAGAGTCGTTGCTGGAGCTGCAATTTTTGATCTAATCTTTGAAGCATCTATTCACCCGTTGGTTCTATTTTCTCTTATCTCTGTCCGCTCACTCTCAAAACATTAGCATCCCCATCAGTCCAGTTTAAACCTTTCCCCTAAGTACACCTCCCGGACTTGCGGGTCATTGGCCAGTTCCTCCGCCGTTCCCGACTTAAGGATCTTGCCCTCAGACATAATGTAGGCTCTGTCAGTTATCCGCAGGGTCTCTCTCACATTGTGATCGGTGATTAACACCCCGATACCTCTCTGTTTCAACTTGAACACAATGTTCTGAATATCTTCCACTGCAATTGGGTCTACACCCGTGAAAGGCTCATCCAAGAGGAGGAACTTGGGATTGGTAACCAGAGCCCTGGTGATCTCCACTCTCCGCCTTTCTCCTCCTGAGAGGGTATAACCTTTACTCTTAGCAAGATGGGAAAGAGCCAGTTCTTTTAAGAGCTCATCCAAACGCTGCCTGCGTTCTTCCTTAGAGAGGGGGAGAGTTTCCAGGACAGCCATTATATTCTCCTCCACTGTCAACTTCCGGAAAACTGAGGATTCCTGGGGGAGATAGCCAATACCTTTTCTGGCCCGTTTGTACATTGGGAGGACGGTTATCTCCTCTCCATTTAAATACACCTTACCCTGATTGGGCCTGATCATTCCTATCAGCATGTAAAAAGTGGTGGTCTTGCCTGCACCATTAGGACCTAGGAGACCCACTATCTCTTTTTCTCTTATCCGAAGGTTGACTCCGTCTACCACCCTTCTTTTCCCATATATCTTAACCAGTTCCTCAGAATGCAATGCCGTTTCAAGCAATTTTCTCTCCTGTTAACCCTGTAGGGACAGAACAATGTTCTGTCCCTACAGGCGGTGTAATGATATTCGGTTTCCCTCCAGCATTTTCTCTATCGTATTCCCATTTCGATGAATTGTAGCGGATGTAGTTACGAATCTCATGCAAGGATTCCTCGTTTCTAATGATATGATCATAGAAAGACCGTTGCCATTGAAAATCAGGAATGTTGTATTGTCTTCTAATGGTCTTGACAAACACTTCTTTAAATGATTTTACGACCTTTGACAACAGCCCATATTTTCTCTTCGTAGGGACAGAACAATGTTCTGTCCCTACATCGTAATCGTTGATAATAATCATGCCGTGAATATGATTAGGCATAACAATGAATTCGTCTAACCCAACATATTTATAATATTTCGGTATTTCCAACCAAATCTTTTCGGCAATCCTTCCATATTCACTCAGTATGATCTTTCCATCTCGTACTTCACCAAACCATTCTATCATGTTTTGGACACATATTGTAACAAAATAATATCCTACCTCGGAATAATCGCATCCTTGCAATCTGTTCACTTTACGATGGTGCATTATCCCGTCCTTGTTTTCGCTTATCTTTTCTTGCCTTCTCTGTAGGGACAGAACAATGTTCTGTCCCTACGGTCTACGTGGACGGTTCGGGTATATCGACAGAACAATGTTCTGTCCCTACAGAACCAGATCTCTGACCGTCCGCATATTCTTCGCATCCTCTGCTTCCCCTGCCGGGGTTTCCATAATTCCGGAAAGACCTCGCAACTTAGGGTGATTGATGATCCGGCGAAACCCTTCCCGTCCGATCTCTCCCTCTCCAATGTGCCAGTGTCTGTCTACATGAGAACCCAGGGGGGTTTTTGAATCGTTAAGATGAAGGAGGTGAAGTCTGTCCAACCCCAGCAGTTGGCCAAACTCCTCAAGTGTCTTCTCCAGACCTTCATCGGTAGAGATATCGTAGCCAGCCTCAAAGGTGTGGGCGGTATCTAAGCAGACGCCGACCCGGTTGGGATTCTCCAGTTGGGCAAAGATATCTCTGATTTGAGAGAAGCTATGGCCGATCTCGGTGCCCTGCCCGGCTGTGCCCTCAAGCAGAAGAAGTACTTCGGTTTCTACTTGCTCCAGGGTTTGGTTAATTGCTGCCGCTACTCTTTTTAAGGCCTGTTCTATTGGGCTTCCCATGTGCTTGCCCACATGGATTACTACAAAGGTAGCACCCAACTGCTGGGCTCGGCGCAATTCCTCGGTTAAGGAGTCAATTGATCTGCGATAGAGATCCGCATCGGGAGAGGCGGGATTCGGCAGGTAAGGCATATGCACCACCACTGGAGAGATATCCAGCCGTCTCAGTGCGGTCTGGAAAAGTCTGACTCCATCGGGGGAAAGCGGCCCATATTTCCACCCTCTGGGATTACGGGAAAATATCTGAATGGTCTGACAGTTCCGGTCTACTGCCCTTTGAGCTACCTTTGACAGGCCCCCAGAAATGGAGATATGAAACCCGAATCGCATCTTCTACCCCTAAAGTTTTAGATTAGTGGGTCATTTGTCACGAACACAGCCTTTTTATCTCTCGGATGCCGATCTTGTGGTGATTGTTTCTCTATCAGTCACCAATCACCAGAACCATTCCAAAGATACAACATAACTATTTCGATGTGATTTGGCAAGTGGATTGTGATATTCATCCGTACCCATAGAATAGTCTGTCTCCGTGTTGTTATGACTCAAGTAACACATTTTCGGGATGTTAACATTAAAAGCTCAAAAGGCTTGACCTGGAGATGGGAATCTTTTATATTATCTGATCATTTGCCTTCCCTAACTGTATTAGATTTGTCTAAAAATCAGGAGGTGAGTAAGTGTTTGACAAAGAGTTAGTATCACTTCTACACCTACGATCGGGCAGAGGTCAGGTAGTGGAAATTACCGGAGGGATAGGACTTCAGAACCATCTGGATTCATTGGGGATCAGAAGGGGAAAGCTTGTGCAGAAAATAGCAACTCACCCTCTACGAGGTCCCATAGTGATTGAACTGGACGGTACGAGAATCGCCATCGGGCGAGGAATGGCTAACAAAATTTTGGTAAAGGAGTTAGACCCAGATTCAGAAAACACGGAATGAACACCGAAACGACGAATGAGATAATATTCAGTGCCTTCGGTGTTTCTCAGTGTTCAATCTTCCGAATATAGGTTAAACGACGACTATACTTGATGACAGCGGAAAGGGGCACGGGTTAGATGAAAATAGTACTGATGGGTAACCCAAATGTGGGCAAAAGTGTGATCTTCTCCCGTCTCACCGGAGTGAATGTAATTGTCTCCAATTATCCAGGCACCACAGTAGAGTTCACCCGGGGTACAATGAGATTCAAGGGGCAAAAGACAGAGCTAACGGATCTTCCAGGTACCTATACGTTGGAGCCTACCTCCAGGGCAGAAAAGGTGGCGACAAAAATGCTACAGGAAGCAGATCTGGTGGTCGATGTGGTAGATGCCACCAATCTGGAGAGAAATTTAAACCTCACCCTGCAGCTCATCGAGCGGGGGAAACCTGTGGTGGTTACCCTGAATATGTGGGATGACGCCAAACATCGAGGGATAAAGATCGATCCCGAGAAACTGCAGAAACTTCTGGATGTTCCAGTCATCCCCACTGTAGGCCTTACCGGTGAAGGAATAAAGGAACTGGTGTCGTCCCTTGAAAAGGCCTCCTC
>DAOWIT010000140.1 GCA_030640765.1 Candidatus Latescibacterota bacterium
ATCTCCCCTTTTTGGGTTTTCATGTCATGATTCTTTCTTAGGAAGTCTAAAATCCACCACGGAGACACAGAGAGCACAGAGAAAGACAAACTACAATTATTTGATTATTTTCAATATAGTCTAATCTTAGTCTACAATTTTCCCGCTCCTTAGCTCCAATACTCTGTCGGCCTTGCCGGCAAGCTCCAGGTTGTGGGTAGCGATAACAAAAGTCTTTTCCAAAGTTCTGGAAAGCTCCCAGAGTAGGGCATGTAGAGTCTGACTGTTGGCAAAGTCTAAATTGCCGGAGGGCTCATCGGCCAGAACCACCTTGGGATTGTTAATCAGAGCCCGGACTATAGCTACCCGCTGTTGCTCTCCGGCTGAGAGCTGATTAGGTCTATGAGATTCCCTCTCTGCCAGCCCTACTCTGCCCAACAGTTCTCTTGCTGGTTCAATTAACTCCTCTGCTTTCTTGCCAGCGATCATCCCTGGCATCATCACATTCTCCAAGGCGGAGAGCTCTGGCAGCAGGTAGTGGAACTGGAATACAAACCCTACAGTGCTATTTCTCAGTTTGGCCAACTGATCATCGGAGAGGGAGGAGACCTGGGTAGAATCCATCCGCAACTGCCCCCGGGTGGGGCGATCCAGAATTCCCAGGATGTGAAGCAAGGTGCTCTTTCCCACCCCAGAGGGGCCCACCACAGCGACGATCTCCCCTCTTTTGATCTTCAGGTTAATTCCTAACAACACATCTATCTGCCCATCGGCTGTAGGATAGCTCTTATATATTTCATGTGCTTCCAAGACATTCTCATTCATACCTGATTGCCTCCACAGGCTGTAAGGAGGATGCCTTGTTAGCAGGGTAGAGGGAAGCCAGAAAACATATTGCCAAACTTCCTACTGAAATACAGATGAAGTCCCATACCCGCATATTCACAGGCACGGCACTGATTATGTAAATATCAGCCGGAAGGGAGATCACTTTGAAATTCTGTTGGATCCAGCACAGCAAATACCCGATGACACACCCTGATGCTGTCCCCAAGAGTCCGGCGACTAACCCTTGCCACATGAAAATTCTTCTTATGCTTTTAGAAGTGGCCCCCATAGCCTTCAGGATGCCGATCTCCCTGGTTTTCTCCATCACCATCATAACTAAGGTGCTAATTATGCTGAAGGCGGCCACCAGGATAATCAGACTCAACACGATGAAGCTTGCCCATTTTTCCAATTTCATCCAGTTGAACAAGTGTCTGTACATCTGCTCCCAGGTGAGGGTATAATAGGGGTAGCCCAGAGTCTTGTTGATCTGCCTCGTTACAGCGCCAACTTTGTAAATATCATCTAACTTGACCTCGATGCCGGTGACTGCGTTTCCCGAACCGAGAAGATGCTGCGCAGACGGGATGGAGATACAGACTAAGGATGCGTCAAAGTCGTAAAGCCCGGTCTGGAAAATGCCGGTTACCGCAAATTTCCTCATCTTGGGAATACCCCACAGGGAGGTAAGAGTCGTGCCTTTGGGACTGAGCAGGTAGATCTCATCTCCCAGACTTACCTGAAGCCGGTCGGCTAAGGTGTTCCCGAGGGCAATGCCCGCGCAATCTTTCTCCGGCACTGTCCCCAGTCCTAACTCTCCGTAGAGGAAGCTCTGGTTTATATCGGTTACCTTACTGGCTTTGGCGGGATCGATCCCTTTTATTTTCACTCCGGCGGTGGAATGAGCCGATGCTGCCATTCCCTCCCAGTAAATAAAAGGGGCAGCAGCTGCAACATGGGGCAGCCCTCCGATATCTCTGGCGACTTTTTGGTAGTCTTCTATCCACTCTCCATGGAATTTCAACACCCGCAGGTGGGCATCCATCCCTAACAGTTTGCTGCGCACCTCCGTGGAGAAGCCGTTCATTAAAGAGAGCACAATGATTAAGGCAGTTACCCCTAAGGCGACCCCTCCAATGGAGATATAAGTGGTAGTGGAGATAAACCCAACTCTACATTTCGTCTTTAGATATCTTTTGGCAAGGAAAAACTCATAAGAGGCCACAAATTCCCCAGAAATGATTACTACGAGTTTAAGACTTTACAGAAGCATTTTCCAATTGGTTCTTTTAAAAACTGCACAGATTCTGTCGATAAATAGTACATCACGAAACAGTCCAATCGCACCTAATACCCCATGAACAGTTAAGTTCGTAATTCAGGAATAACCTATTTTCGACCGCAATCTGGCTAGTCTAATGCTGTAAATCCTTGTTGTAAGCGGAATTCACCCTTTAGGGTGTAACAGCCTGAAGGCTGTATTCCGGTATTTTTCGACAGAATCTGCACAGGCCTGAATTCAGAGGTCAACCACTTGATAATAATATAGAGAGCTGCTGACAAAAAAGCAAGGGATTTTCCACCAGAATTCTGCCTTTCCGCATCTGAGAGTGTAATTCACTAACTTCACAAAGTTGGGAACCTTATGGTCAAGAAAAGTCCTTGAGCAGCAACAAGGTTTCCTCTCAAGACTCGGGCCTCATCTGAGGGAATAGAATTACATCTCTGATGGAAGTCTGGTTGGTCAGTAACATCACTAACCTGTCTATCCCCAATCCCAGTCCCCCTGTGGGCGGCATTCCATATTCGATCGCCCGGAGGAAATCATTGTCCACCGGAGGGATCTCATCGTCTATCTGGCGGCTCTGAGCCTGCTGTTCTAACAGCTCTCGCTGCAGAAGCGGATCGTTAAGCTCAGAGTAGGCGTTTCCGAATTCGCAGCCGGCCACAAAAGGCTCAAATCGCTCGATGTAGATTGGATTCTCCCGGTCTGATTTGCATAAAGGGGTAGTCTCCCGAGGATGGCCGATGATGAATGTAGGCTGGATGAGCTTCTCCTCCACCAGCTCCTCAAATAGGGCATTGATGATAAGTCCCCTGGTAGGTTCTCCCTTTACCACCAAGTGATGGGCCTGGAGGAGGCTGAGCAGTTGTTCATCGCTCATCGTTTCCACATCTATATCAGCGTATTGTTTTAGGGCATCTACCATCCTTAGCCTTCTCCACGGCCTGTTCAGGTTGATCTCCTCACCCTGATACTGAATGGGGGTTTTACCACAAATCTCGCAGGCAGTCCTTTCGAATATCTCTTCGGTCAGCTCCATCATATCAGTGTAGTCAGCATAGGCCTGGTAGACCTCTAACAT
>DAOWIT010000028.1 GCA_030640765.1 Candidatus Latescibacterota bacterium
CATCACCAAAGTATATCTCGCCAACACTCGCATTTTCTCCTCCTTTTTGTAAAAATCCTTTTAAGGCAAATCCTTAAACTATAAATATAATATAAGGTTTCAGCGATATTTTGTCAAACTTTTTTCAAAACCTTATAGAAAATCGCAAAGACCGCATTCGTTTTTCCGGTGGCCAGAATAGAGAGGTTAAAAACAGAGCACTTTTTGCAGGTTCAGTAGTGCATAGCTCTTTTCTATTTCTTGCCTTATGGAAACGGCAGAAATCTTATTCAAAGTGGAAAGAAGCCACCTGCTGCTCTATAATTTGCATAATTTCTGCAAAATTATCAGATTACCTCACAATGCTTGCAAAAAAAATCCTTGCTTTCCCCCGGGAATTTTTGTATACTTGAACTACGCAAACTAAAATCCATCAGGGGAGGAGAAGATGTCTTCAGCGAATTTCGTTCATCTACATAATCACACTATGTACAGTCTGTTAGATGGTGCCCTCAGAATAGAGCAGATGGTCAAAACTGCCAAGCAGTGGGGGATGCCTGCCTTGGCCATTACAGACCACGGTAATATGTTCGGAGCGATCGAATTCTACCAGAAGGTTCAGAAGGCAGGCATAAAACCCATTATCGGCTGTGAGGTGTATGTGGCCATAGAGGGCAGACTCAAAAGGCAGGCGGCTTGGGGTATCGCCGACGGAGCTACTCACCTGACCTTGTTGGCCAGAAATGACCTGGGCTATCAAAACTTAATGAAGCTTGTCTCTAACGGATATTTGGAGGGTTTCTACTACCATCCCCGGGTGGACAAAGAGCTGCTGCGAGAATACCACGAGGGGTTAATCGCCCTGTCCGGCTGTATCAAAGGAGAAATAGCACGTCTTATTCTGAACGAAAACATAGAAAAAGCTAAACAAGCTGCTCAAGAGTACAACGAGATCTTTGACCAAGGTAATTTCTATTTGGAACTTCAAAGACATGGGATTGAAGAAGAAGAAAAAGTAAGTCAATATTTGCTTCAGTTCAGCGAGGAGTTGAATATCCCAATAGTAGCTACCAATGATTGCCATTATTTGAACAAGGAGGACGCGCCGGCTCATGATGTGCTTCTGTGTATCCAGACAGGCAAAACCCTGGAAGATAAGAACCGAATGCGGCTTCAGACTGACCAGGTCTACTTCAAGTCTCCGGAAGAGATGGAGGAACTGTTTGCTGATCTGCCCCAAGCTCTGCAGTCAACCTTAGAGATCGCCGACCGGTGTAATGTAATGCTCGAATTCGGCAAACTGAAATTGCCCCGTTTCCCCCTGCCTGAAAACTACCAGAATGCAGACGAATATCTAAAGGACCTGACCTATCAGGGAGCCAAAGAACGCTACCAGGAAATCAGCCCTGAGGTAGAAGAACAACTGCAACATGAGCTGGAGATAATTAGAAAGACAGGTTATGCAGGCTATTTTCTGATTGTGGCCGATTTCGTCAGATATGCTAAATCGAAGAATTTTCCCGTGGGTCCCGGCAGGGGAACCGCCACCAGTAGCCTGGTTTCCTATGTCCTCAAAATTACCAACATAGACCCATTGAAAAATAAACTCCTATTTGAGCGGTTCCTTAATCCTCAAAGGGTGAGTATGCCGGACTTCGACATCGACTTTGCCGATCGAGACCGACAGAAGGTAATCGACTATGTAATAAAGAAATACGGAAAAGAGAATGTCTCCCAGATCATCACCTTCGGCACGATGGCAGCCAGGGCAGTGATCAGAGATGTGGGAAGGGTATTGGGGATGCCCTACGGAGAGGTGGACAAAATTGCCAAACTGGTGCTGCCGGGAACTACCTTAGAAGTGGCCATAAAGACTGTCCCTGAACTGGCTGAACTGGCTCAATCAGATGGCGTGGGGGCCAAGTTAATCTCCTATGCCAAGACCCTGGAAGGGCTGGCCCGGCATTCCTCTACTCACGCTGCCGGGGTGGTTATAACCCCCGATGCCTTAACCAATTATACCCCACTATGCACTACCAACAAGAAGGATATTACCACTCAATATGACTGGAAGTACATCGAAGAGATAGGACTATTGAAGATGGACTTCCTGGGCCTGAGAACCCTTACAGGCATTGATGATACCTTAAGAATGGTCGCTGAAAAAGGTACTTCCCCTGAGTTAGAGGATCTTCCCCTGGACGACAAAGCCACTTTTGAGCTGCTGGCCAGGGGAGAGACTATCGGCATCTTTCAGTTTGAAAGTTCGGGGATGCGAGATTATCTTCGCAAACTCAACCCCACCAGTCTGGACGATATGATCGCCATGAACGCCCTGTATCGTCCCGGACCAATAGCCAGTATTGACGATTTCATCCGCCGCAAACACGGCACAACGAAGATCACCTATCTCCATCCCCTGCTGAAGCCTATTTTGGAGGAAACCTACGGCATCATCGTCTATCAGGAGCAGGTTATGCGGACTGCCTCTGTGCTGGCAGGGTTCTCTTTAGCTCAGGCGGACATTTTGAGAAGGGCTATGGGGAAGAAACAGCCAGAGATCATGGAAGAGCAACGCGGTCCTTTCATAGAGGGCTGTCGGAAGAAGAAAATAGATGAAGAAACCGCGGGAAAGATATTCGCGGCGATGGCTCAGTTTGCAGGCTATGGGTTCAACAAAGCCCACAGCTCAGGCTATGCCCTGATAGCCTATCAGACAGCCTACCTCAAGACCCACTTCCCTCAGGAGTTTATGGCTGCCAACCTCACCAGCGAGATGGGCAACTCCGACCGAGTGGGAGTACTGTTGGATGAGTGCCGAAGGATGGGAATCCAGGTGCTGCCGCCGGATGTGAACGAAAGTCCAGCAGGATTCACCGTAGTACCAGAGGGGATAAGATTTGGCCTGGGAGCGATCAAAAATGTGGGTATCGCAGCAATCAAGGCGATAGTCAAGGCACGAGAAACGGAAGGAAAGTTTAAGAATATCTTTGACTTCTGTGAGCAAGTTGACCAGCGGCACCTGAACAAAAGGACC
>DAOWIT010000055.1 GCA_030640765.1 Candidatus Latescibacterota bacterium
AGTAGGGGCGCACCTGTGTGTGCGCCCAAATCTGGGCAGACACATAGGTCTGCCCCTACGGATATGTGCCTGTATGTGCCTGCAATCCTTTATTCCACAACGGTTGTTGCCAAAATAGCACCATTGTTTATTAGTCCCCGCTATTCTTTCTTCTCTATCTCCCTCTCATCTATCGGCTTGGATATAAAAACAAAGACGCCCTCTACCAAGTTGAGTTTCTTCTTGCTGGGCAGTGGTACTCCCTGCGGCCCATATAACACCTCCACTGTCGGCCGGAGGGGATGGCTGCGGTGGTTGCTGAGCACCATGCCTGTTTCGCCAGTGCTCAACTGGACCCAACTACCCACTGGAAAGATACCAATCTCCTTGACAAAAACGCTTACTATCTTGGGGGAAAGAACCTCCTTTTGCATCTGGATAATCTTCTTCAAGGCCTCACAGGGAATTACCCTCTCTGCTGCCGAGAACGGATGAGCAAAATCCAAATATCTCTTGGCTACAGCAAGAATCTTGGTATATTCGTGAATCTGGTCCCTCGTCAGTCCCTGAGGACTCCCCTGGCCGTCCTCTCGCTCCTCGAGCTGACTTACCACCTCAGGAAGCCAGGAATACTCTTCTCTGCCGTATTTCTCTACAGAAGTTCTCAGCAGTTCAGCTCCGACTGACGGATAATTCTGCATTTCCCAGAGTTCTTCACCTACTTCACCTTCAGTATACCTGCCGAGACCTTTCAGAAGCTTTCCTACCCCCACCAGGTGAAGTAATGCAGTTACCCCTAATTCGCTCAGTTTCTCCTCCGAGTAGCCCAGGCCTTTTCCCACCTTAAGGGAAAGCATGGCAGTGTAAACCGAACGATGCCCCAGGTTCTGCTTTCCCTCTATTTCAGATGTCGCGCTCAGCAGAAGGAAATCGTCGCTGTCTATTTTCTCCACCAAGCTTCTGGAAACCCTTTTTACCTCTGCCAGATCAACGAGTTTTCCCTGGTTTAATAAATTTATCCATTCTGTAACAGCTCTGACGCTGTCTTGATAAACCCTGTCGGGCGGCTCTGTTGCTTTCTCATCTTTCCCTTCCACTTTTCCTTCCACGTCCTTGGCCTCAACCTTTGCCCTTACCTCCCCTTCAGGTTTATTCCTCAACTCTTTCTTGATAAAATCCATAGAAGAAAGCTTTGCCCTCTCCTTATCTGGCTTCTCGGTTGCTTTCTGCGGGGCAAGGGTCTCTTTGAGGACATCCTCAGGTTCAGGAGCCTCCCTGGGTGGCTTTTTCTCCTCCGTTAAAGGTTTCTCTCGTCGCCCTGTTTTCCCTCTTCGTAACAGGGATTCTATCCTGGCTTTAACTTGCGTGCACTCCAGGGGCTTAGTGATGTAGTCATCAGCTCCGCCTTCATAGCCAAGTTTTCTATCGGGGAGTTCCTCCCTGTTGGTTATAAAAACAAAAGGAATGGAGGTGGTATTGGGATTCTCCTTGAGCGAACGACAGAGGTCGTAGGCACTATTTGCCGGCAGGTCCACATCGCAGATAACCATAATCGGTTTCTGCCGATTTAGATACTCTTCAACTTGATTTTTGTCTCGCATGCCGGCCAGTTCATACCCCATCTCTCCCAGAATATTCTCCAATGTTCTCACAATAGCAGAGTCGCCAGTTACCACCAATATCTTGGACTCTGCCTTTTCTCCACCTCCGGTGGCTTTTTTCACCTCTTTGGACTGCGCCGAACCCCGAAGTAAGCTGCTGGCTCTTAACATATATACCTCATTCGCAATGAGTATAGAATTTAACCCGTCTGTCTATTATCGTGCTGATTTTACTATGCTTGAGTTAATCTCATCAACCCTTTTCCCAAAACCCACCAACAAGCACATATCGCATATATTGTTAATTATTCGAGGGGTCCCATGAGAAGAGAAATGAATCAAGTCCATCGCCTCTTCGGTGAACATATTCTCTTCTCGTCCGGCTGCTTTCAGGCGATAGGAGATGTACTTGTGGGTGTTTTCCTGATCCAAGGTGTGAAGATGAAATTTGACGGAAAGTCTCTGCTCCAATTGGGGGATAGCCATAACTCTTTCCCGCAATTCCGGTTGCCCAACCAGAAAGAGAGTGAGCAGAAACCGGTCGTTCAACTGAAAATTCAACAGCAGTCTCACTTCCTCGAGAATCAACTCATCCCTAATTAATTGGGCCTCATCAACTATAATAAGGGTGTTCTTCCCGTTG
This sequence comes from Candidatus Latescibacterota bacterium, assembly GCA_030640765.1. Taxonomy (GTDB): domain Bacteria; phylum Latescibacterota; class MVCY01; order MVCY01; family MVCY01; genus MVCY01. Next base: position 2,224 of record DAOWIT010000055.1, read on the forward strand.
GTGAAATTCCGGTACAAGACTTCGCTCAAGGTACGCATCAGTCCCGAGCCGCTCTCATCAGGAATATCCTCGCCCAATTCATAGAGAACATCCTTATATACCTCTGTTGGTTTCCACCTGGGATAGTTGATGAAGGCTACTTCATTTTTCTCCTCCTCCAATTCCTGGACCAAGACCCTGATCAGCATTGTTTTGCCGCTTCCATACTCTCCGGTCAAAAGGGCCGCTCCCTTGTTCTCTTTTAGGGCATAGAGCATTCTGAGATGGGCCTCTTCGTGCTCCGGAGATAGGTAAAAGAAATCCGGATCAGGGGTGTTTTCAAAGGGCTTCTTAGTCAACTGCCAGTATTCAGTATACAAGAGTGACTCTCCTTTGTGTTTTTAGGCTTACTTCCGATTTTACACTGGCTTTCGGAAAAAGCTTAGTCCACCATAATTGGGTATCTGCAGAATTCCCCGTTGATATCCACTATCGTTTAATCTCTTGACCAGTAAGCGGTAAAGTGCTCGAGATCATGCTCCCCGGCAATTTTTACTAACCGAGAAACTGTCTTCGGATTTACTTCGCAGATGTCTGCCGTGGCCTCTATACTATTGCCATGAACCAGGCATTTGTATATGCAGATGCCTTTCTCCTGAGATGACCGACTCTGTTCAAATACGGTCCCTTTGTTGCTGCTAAATTTCATCCTGCAAGTATTACAACGTAATCGTGCAATACTCTTGTCTTTACCTATCCAATCGTTGAATACTATATTGCCCTGACCGTATTTTCGATAGTCCGGGCAATCAGGATTTGGGCAATACCTATATCCATAATCGATAACTTTTCTCTTCTGTCGGAAAAAGATCAAGGCCACCTTTCCCTTCTCCTGTTCGATGACCGATGCGTTCAACTCCAGCTTCAAGATCTCTTTATCATTAGTCAGTATTTCGGTCTCAAAAGAATCGGAGAATCCTATCCGCAATTTTTTAAACATCTCCTCTGTTCTTTCAGAGAAGCTTTGGGGTATAAGCTGATAGAGGTTCATCTTTGAGAACTCATCCCGGGAATAGCCAAAGAGCTCTTTCGCCTTCGTATTGACTCCGGTTATGGTTCCGTCTAATTTCAAAAAGAGAACAGCGTTGCTGGCACTATCTAACAGATCACGAAGGGTGTCTTGGGATATCCTGACTTCTGCGTAAGCCTGAATCAAGCCCAGATCGAGGTTTTTCGTCATTTTTTTCCTGGCTGACAATCTCCTGTTTCGCTCCCGCAATCTCCTCTCGGCCTGCTTTCTCTCGGTGATATTCCTGGCTGTTCCCAGTCCACCTGTAATCTGTCCATTCTCATCGTACAATGGGGAGGTGTTAATCTCAATGATCAATTCACTGCCGTCTTTGCACTTTAGCTTCACTTCCTGACCGAAGACAGCAATTCCCTCCAAAATCGTCCGATTAAAGAGATCCTTAGCCTTTTTTCTGCTCGCTCTGGAGACTAACTCCTCCAGACTTCTTCCCTCCACTTCTTCAGCTTGGTAGCCTGAAAGTCTCTCAGCCTCAGGATTAAAAGTTCTGAGAAGACCAGATTTATCTACTGTAAAAATAAGATCATTGGCATTCTCAAACAGTGTCTCCCCTGTTCTCTCTGATTGCCTTATTGCCCGGGTACGCTCCTCGATCTCCTCTTCCAGCTTCTTTTCACTCATAGCAAGCTCCACAAAAAAGCATTTGGCCTTGGTACGACCGTACCCTACGGCTAAATTGAGATCCTTTTATCGTCCTTCTCCTGATCTGTTCTCCAAGGTAAAATCTGCCGCGTCTGATTGGGAAGAGAAATCTGACCCCTCTTTTGGATCTACCTTTCGCATGTTATTTGAGGGAGGTAGCACCTTGGTAGCATATTCCAATACTTCCTTCAGATTCTCTTCAGTCCAGAACCGCCAGCCGTTAGTATCCCGATTCACCTCCGGAATTTTGCCGGCCCTCAGCCAGGAGAGAATCGTGTTGCGGTGTTTTCCGACCAAGTTGGCAACTTCCTGTAAACGATATCTCTTACTTGTCATATCATTCTCACCTTGTCAATACGAGACCTTCGACCTCTTCTCTTTTCACACATTATCTATAGCTTTTTCACAAGCCCCCTGGAAATATCATACAAAGTTATACATACTGAAACAGAATATATCAACAATCCCAAAAATGTCAAGAAAAAAAACTCTGCAAGGCAAAAAAATTATTATCCCCACTCTATCGGCGGCTGGAGATACCCCCTACGCTCTTGTACTAAGTGCACGTTTTCATAAATATTATGGCGTAACATGACCATAGGAGATTCTTCGGCTGCGCCTCAGAATGACACCGTTATCACTCTGAATCCTTCGCTTACTGTCATTCTGAAGGGGCAATAGCGACTGAAGAATCTCGCTCAGGACAGGCTCCGTGAAGAGTCTCAATATCAAACCAATAAAATACGTCACAGAATTTACGAATCAGAGCACTAAAGCAAAATGGAAGAACTGGTTAATTGCTATTACTGAGAGCATAACATAGTTTACATTACTTCAGCAGCACCATCCGTCTGGTCTGGGTATAACCTGCTGTCTGCAACCGATAGAAATAGACCCCGCTGGCCAGATCTCTATCCTGAGCGTCTTTGCCATCCCATTTAACAATCCAGGTGCCGGGTCCCAGTTCGTTGTTAAGTAACCCTCTTACCCTTTGTCCGCAGCTGTTAAATATATCCAGGGTGACAACAGCTACCGCGGGAAGAGAAAATGTGATTGTAGTGACCGCATTAAATGGATTAGGAAAGTTCTGTCCCAGCAGAAATCTTCCGGGAAAAACCCCCGTCTCAGCCTCTGCCAGCTCTACCCAGGTGGGAAGTTCCTGAAATACACATTGATATGAAGAGGAGTCGTCACTCGCTTTTGCCACCACCAGAGCGAGGGTATCATAGTTGGAAACGGAAAGAGAGGCGGGGTTCTGATCAAGAGGAAAATCAATGACCAAAGTCTCTCCTCCCGTTTTCTTAACTGCCTGGAGTAGAAACTCTCCCAGCGACTTTTGGAAGTTGAGTTCGATGGCAGCTACCACAGGAAGTTCAATGTACTCAGCCGCCCAGTGTTCCAAAAAGGGCTCGACCTCCTGAACGGTATCAGGAAGAGAAGTTATTTGAGTGATAGGAATGTTATCAGTAGGAAGGTCGAACATCTGGTAGCCATATTCCCCTTCTTGGTCAAGATAGTTTGCTATCACCCAATCAGCAAACACCGAGGGGAAATCAGCGCCTTCCCCCGCGAGTACTTCGTTAACACCATCTATGCTGTTTGCCTCTTCGGCCACCAACTGGGTTACAATTTGCGTGCCCCCGTAGTGCTCGGCCAGATAGACGATGAACATAAAGGTCTGTTCATAATCGGCTAATTCGCCCTCCCAGTCAGTGAGGCCGTTGTTAGGATTGGCCAGAAAATTGTCTCCCACCCGGCGACTGCGGTACCCACACACATACTCAGCATAGCCGGAGCAACCTTCATTGATCCAGGTCTCCTCATCCCAATCTTGCTCCCAGTGGATCAGATGCTGGAATTCATGGGCCAAGGTGGCCCTGGCCTGATCGGGATCGGTCTTGATATCCAGAGGCATACAGTCCACATAGACCATCTCCCGGAAGTTACTATACTGGCAAATGTCGCAGCCATGCGTATCGGGGGAAAATTCGTTCAGGGAGTAAAAATAGCCGGCAACGTAGGCGCCCTCTCCACTGAAGTTATCCTTAATATCCAAAACTAAGACGAATATCCTGGGGTCTCCATCTACATCGGGAGGGTTTCCGAAAGTCTCTATATCCATTTGATATATCCCTTTCGTAGGATCTGCCTTACAGCTCTGGTCGAAGGCTTTAACTAAACCAGCTACCGCTACAGAGTCCACCCGGTCGGTCCATACTGAATCCTCTACAAAAATATAGCAATATTCCCCTATTGCCTGGCAGGTGGCAGGCACCTGATAGTGGGAAGTGTCACTGAAATCCCAAGCCCATAGGGTGTCTTTTTGCCCAATTTCCCATTCAATTGGTTTCTTCAGTAGTGGCGGAGTCGGTTTCTTATAGAATTCGACCAATTCACGCATCCTCTCCTGCAGTGCAGGGGTGCCGGAGATCGGCCAGCCCCTGGAGGTCTCCGTAGTCTCTCCGTAAGTCTCTGAGAAAACCAATATTCCGCAGATCAAAATAGAGAAAAACAACAATATTTTATTTTTCATCGTCTTTTCCTTTCCTGTGCTGGGGTAAAAACCCACCTCGCAGTTCCTCAAAACTTCCCGGCTGTTTCTGTAGACTGTTATAGGAGAACAGGCAGATTCCTTTCACTCCCAGGGTCTCTATGGTCTGGATTTGCCTCAAAGTCTCCGAAATGGGTTTATTGTATGTTCCTATGCCTGCATAAAGGCGTTCGTGTCCTACTGTCTTCACAGCCTGTTCAACCTGTTGCACCACCGTTTCAGTGTTTTGGGAGTAGGCCATAGGGATGACAAAGTCAACGAGCCCTCGGTTAGCCCATTCTGTCCAATCCTGCCCGTAGTTCCGATATGCCTCGTGCATATCAGGCTTGACCGCCGCTGAAAGTGCAACCCCGGGGTTTTCACTGGAAATTAAATCATGAATAGCCCCTACCAGGTCCGTAACCTGTTCTGCCCTCCAGGCCAATCGCTTCTCAGATAGGTTATCAATCCCCACCGCTCCAAACAGATCGGCAAGTCTCTCTGAACCCTGAGCAAGGCCTAAAGGGTCGATGGCGTATCTTTGCATAAATCTCGTCCTGGCCATAAGATTGTAATCATAACTGTTGTTGGGATATCTTACATAGTCTAAATGAAGTCCGTCTATCGGGTAATTTTCGACGATCTCTTCTATCACACTCAATAGATGTCCTTTTACCTGGGGTAGTTCGGGAGAGAGGTATATCCCTTCCGAGTTGGTTCTGCTGCCATCTGAACAGGCGAACCATTCGGGATGAAGGTGAAAGATATGGGTAGGGTCGACAGGGGGGGAGGATGAGGACCAGAGGATTAAGGTGTTAACCCAGACGTGCACCTGTAGGCCAGCGCGGTGTCCTTGTTCGACAGTTAATTGCAGAGGGTCAAATTCTGGATTCTGGCTTTGCTGAATCGCTTCTGCCAGGGGGACCAACTCGCTTCGATAGTAAGCATCCCCTCGGGATCTCACCTGTACCAGGATCAGGTTAAACTCATTTTCCTGGGCTACTTCTATCATTTGAAGCACAGAGGCGGGAGAATAAAGGGCATCTTTGACCACCCACAGTGCCCTGATCTCTGCTGTCTCCCCCTCCAAGGGAGTGATAAGCCAGATCAAGAGGCAGACAGCCGAAACTGACTTTCTGAAGAGCAGAGAAAAGACCATAAGCAAGTTTCCTCACCAGGACAAAAAGGGGCAATGCAGCTTGCAG
>DAOWIT010000054.1 GCA_030640765.1 Candidatus Latescibacterota bacterium
GATGTAACCCGGCGCAATGGTCCGGCTGAACGCAGGGAAGTCCATTCTGCGTAGATCGTGAGTATCGCGCACAGCACCATCTATGAGTGCTCCAACAAAGCCATTTTGCAGACTCAGTGTGGCAGCACCTTCACCGAAGATACCCTGGTGATGGTGTGCCTTGGGTACTTCCACCACTATAATCGGACAGCATACCTCTCGCCCGGCCTCGAAGGCCTGGGAGTAGATCCCTAAATCGGCCTTCCCCGGATCGGGCTGGGATTTCAGCAGAACCGTGACAGCAGTACCCGCCATTTTAGTGAATGGCACAACCGGACGGATTGCCGGATCAAGTACGTGCTCCGGCAAACCCAGCCGATCCATGGCATCCACCACCAGCGGGGCGGACAATTTCAGCAGTGTATCTCGTTTTTCAGGGGTCAACATATCAGTCTCCTTTTCATTGTGCGTCCCTAACCAGATTCTGTCGAAAAATACCGGAATACAGCCTTCAGGCTGTTGCACCCTAAAGGGTGGATTCCGCTTGCAACAACGATTTACAGCATTAGCCTAGCCAGATTGTGGTCGAAAATAGGTTATCCCTGAATTACGAACTTAACTTGCCTGTTCATAGGGTATTAGGTGCGATCGGACTGTTTCGTGATGTACTATTTTTCGACAGATCCTAACCATTCACCAGCTAACCAATCAACTGGGAACTACCTCCGCTTTTGTGAAAGTACGTCCCTTAAAATTCGGATTTGCGGCGATTATCAAAATGATCATCTTACACCATTCTCTTGTCGAAAAGGGGTTTTGACTGCTCAGCTTTCAAATACCCGTTTACACTTCCCTGGTCGACGGCCTTTTTCACTACCATCAGGGCTCGCTCAGAAGCCATAAGTATTTTATCTATCTCCTCCCCTTGGTGGGCAAAGGAGACGATGAAATATCCCGGAGCACCCGCAAATATTCCTCCTCTGATGAGCTCCTGGCAGTAAAGGGTATTCAATTGATTTACAAAAGATATGTCCTCATATTTAAACACAACACTTGTCATACAGGGGAGGCCGTGTATTTCTGCGTTAACGCCTATTCTATAAGCAAGTCTTCTCATCTCCATTACATAGCGTTCGCCCATCTTCCAAATATGCTGGATGACATTTTCTCTTCTGATCTTCTTTATGCAGGCCAGTCCTGCTGCCAGGGTGGCATTATCATCCCAGAATGTGCTGGATATGAACATCTCTCTGGAGGCTTCCATCACATCCCGGCGACCTACCACGGCCGTAAGAGGGTAACCGTTGGCGATGTCTTTTCCAAACAGAGCCATATCCGGAGTTACACCGAAGAACTCCTGAGCACCTCCCAGGGCAAGACGAAAGCCGGTGTTTACTTCATCAAATATCAGAAGAGCGCCGTGCTTGTGAGTCAGTTCCTTTACGCCCCCCAGGAAACCTTTTTGAGGCAGATAAGTTCTCGAAGCCTCCATTATCACACAGGCCACCTCTCCCTGGTTTCTTTCCAGCACCTCCTTTAGAGAGGAAAGGTCATTGTATTCAAAGGGAATAGCCGTGCCTCGCAAGCACTTGGGAACCCCTGTGGTGGGTACATTGGGGACAAGGTGTCTGTTTAGAATATCCGGAGACTCCAAATTCGCTGCTATGTACCAGTCGTGCCACCCGTGATAGCCGCAGAAGACAATTTTATCCCGGCCGGTGAACCCTCGGGCAATTCTTACTGCCACTGCATCGGCCTCTCCGCCGGACTTTCCGAAACGCACCATCTGGGCGCAGGGTATCACCTGGACAAGCTCCTCGGCCAGTTCAACCTCTATCGGGTGGAGTATGCTAAAGATGGTACTTTTCCGTATTTGCTCCATCATCGCCCTGTCCACATCCGGATCGCAGTATCCCAGGATTGCGGAGTTTATCCCCATAGTCATATCGATATACTCATTCCCGTCGATATCCCAGAAACGGGCTCCCTTTGCCCTCTCGGCAAATATAGGAGAAACACCGTAGGCGTAGCGAACGGGGCAGCGACTCAAGAGCTGTGCCCCACCGGGCAGCAAATCCTCGGCTTTCTTAAATAGATCTAAGGACTTTTTCACCGAGGGGAATTCCTTATTTTTTTCTTTGTCCATAATTATTTCCTTTCTTGGTTTCTTTGTCTACCGTAAAAAATAGAATTGGTTGCCATCGGAGACAACCAAAATGAAAGTAACTATCCTACCCCAAATACACAAAGGAAACCAAATTAAAACTGTTACTTAATCTTAGTGGCTTGGTGCCTTTGTGGCTGAACTGTTATAAGAGTGACTCGTAAAAAGTAGCAAAGTTGTCATTCCGAACCCTTCGCCGCCTGTCATTCTGAGCGCAGCGAAGAATCTCATCCTGCTCAGGGCAGGCTCCGTGAGGAATCTGATGTATTGATGAATTACAGTAGCTTATCAGATGCTTCGACAAGCTCAGCATGACAAAAAAGGACTTTTTACGACTGAATCCTCTCTTGGTTTCTTAAAATGCACGGCTATATCTAACAGTTATGTTATCATTAACATAGCGCTTTTGGCCTCTGCCCTCTCTCACTGATCTAACGCCCACCACACTGAGCTGCCCCCAGGTAAGACTCAGGGTAGAGCTTTTGGAAGTACTCTCCCGAAACAGTTCCCTGGTTTCTCCGTGTTTCCAGGCTTTGTTGCTGTTCCAGGTATATCTGGGTGACAGTGAGATACCTCCTCTGTGATACGATAGTGAAAAGGTGACGGAATGGTTCCGGCTGTCTTCTGCCAGCGCCTGCCCCTTATCTGAGTAAAGTTTCCCGTAGTCACGAACCTGGATCCGATAGGTTGCATTCAGATTCAAGGCAGTAGTCAATTTAAAGTTAACAGAATTACTGGTGGAGAGCATACGGGAGATATTGCTTTTGGGATCATCGGGAGTTAATAATGTGTCGTATTCAGTGTAGTTTGCCGAGAGTGTATAGTTCTGGGACAGTCGCAGCCGTTTGGAAGGTTGATACTCTATACGAGGATTGAGGGAATATCTCTTTGTCCAATGATTGTTGGCCGATCTTTCGCTGCGGAGGTTCACTGTGTGATTTTGATCCGCGCTGACAGAAGCACTCAGTTTGAGATCATCCCTAAGTTCGTGGTGGTAAGTTATCTTGAAGCTGCTTTTGAAATCGTCCCGGTCGCTGTTCTCCTGATCGTCTGGTGTGTCTGTGCTGTATTTAGCCACCAGGCCGGAGAAAGAAAGCGAAGCCTCTTGAGTGACATCAAATCCCAGGGAGGATTTCAGCGACAGACTATGGGTCTTTCTGTCCAGACTAGGTCTTACGTAGTTGCTATTACTCTTCTGAAAGCTCACCCCAGAGTTGAGATCGACTCCTAAGAGCTTGGTGGATACGTTAGTAGCGAAGTCGAACTTAATCCCCTCGTTGTCGGTTCCCTCCTTTGGGTTACCCTTTATGTGACTGGCCGGATCTTTCACCTGACTGTACGAATATCCCATCTGACATCCTATGTCAAGATCTGCTTTGGGGTTCAAATTGAGGTTAGTCCTGACGCTGTTGCTCTGGCTTCGTCTCACAAATAATGTATCTTTCCCCTCCACAGCAGTATAGTAACCCTGTTCATTACGACTCTGGGACAGACTCAGCGTAGTCTCCAAGGTAGAATTAGGGCGGTAGCTCAAGGAAGTGCGCAGATTGTTGTTCAGATTCTTCCTCTTCAGAGTATTGCCCGATGTTCCAAAATGGAAGGAGACACTTAGGTTCTCAGGAAGTCTGGGAGTGACGTTTACGCCGAGATTATAGCTCAGCCCCGAGTCTCCACTATGTCCTCCTCGGCGATCGAATGCCTGGCCCAGAGATTGGGAAAGAGAAAGAGAACGGAACGGCTTATAAGATAAAGCTGCACTGATATTTCTGGTGAGCACTTTTGAATATAGATTATCAGAACTTTTGTTTGCTGAGGAACTTACGCTTAAGGTTATCTTCTCCGAGTAAGGGTAGCTGAGGGAGAATCGGGCTTTGCTGCCGTCTTGCCATCGATCTTGCTGCCGGGTAGATTTTGTCAGTTTAGACCGAAGTTGACTGGAGGCGGATATGTCCAGACGCTCGCCAATTGATTTCTTGAAGCCCAGAGAATGATTCCAATTGTAGGTCTTGCCCGTCTGAGAAAAGTTGAAGTTATAATTCGTTCCTTCTCCCAAACAGGGATGGCTGAAGATCATAGAGGAAAGAAACGACGCTATTAAAAGAGGTAACCTTTTCATCGTGTTTATGTTGCAGTAGCTGTTTTAAGGGAAATAAAGGTGGCTATGGTGTTGCTTAAGGAAGCGAATTCTTCTAAGCTCAAGGTCTCTGCCCGACGGCACAGATCAATCCCGGTCTTTGCGCCGACAGTGTGTAGATCATTAACAGTCAGACCCCCCAGGGAGCGAAGGGAGTTCTTGAGCATTTTCCTTCTCATGCTAAACGCTGCTTTTACCGTGCTGTAGAAGATTTTTTCATTTTTTATCGCAACAGACGGTGAGTCATGAAAGGCAAGACGGAGAAGACTGGAGTGAACTTTGGGTTTTGGCCGGAAGCACTCTGGGGGGATGTCAAAAAGGATGCAGGGTTCAGTCCGCAGCTGTACCGTTATCGAAAGCATACCGTAATTCTTATTGCCTGGAGCTGCTGTTATTCTGCGGCCTACCTCCCTTTGAACCATCAAAATCGCCCTATCGATAAACATCCGATTATCAAGAAGTTTTAACAGTACTTGACTGGTGATGTAGTAAGGAAGGTTGGCTACCACCACTAATTTGGGGGAGCTTGCCCAGCGGGCAAGTTCTGAGAAGGAGATCTGTAAGATATCCTCTCTTATGAGTCGCAGATTTTGAAAGTTGGCGAATTTTCTCTCCAGGCTATTAAACAATGCCTCGTCGATCTCCACCGCCATTAACTTTCCGGCCCGTTCTAACAGCTCCCCGGTTAGGGCACCTTCTCCTGGCCCGATCTCCAGCACCGACTCATAGGACTGTATCTGGGCAGCTTCCAAAATCCGGTGGACAACCTCTCCATTCACTAAGAAGTTCTGTCCCAGATCCTTTCCTGGAATACGGGCCGCGGTATACTTCAGAGACACATAACTCTCCTGAGTTACGGCACTAAGTTTCCCACCGTTTCAGTTCAAACTCTCCGTTGTGAAGCACTAAGTAGGTGAAGTGCTTAGTCCAGTCGCCGAGGATAACGAAGATCTGGTCACTCCGGTTTTGGAGCAAAGGGATATGGATGTGGCCCATAACTACGGCGTCGAATCCCTGGGCAAATTTCCTCTGAGCGGCCCGCTGACAGATACGCTTAAGATAGACGATATCAAATCTTTTGGAATCTCTAACCCCAGGGCGGGAAGCCCATCGGGCGATAACCGCTCCCAGATCAGGATGAATTAGACTGAACAATTCAATACAAAGAGGGGAATGTAAGACTTTTTGCAACAACTTCTCTCCCGGTCCCAATTTTAGCAGATCATCCCCATGGGTCACATAGATCCGCAGCCCTTGGTGGATGGCTACCACAGGATGTTGAGACACCTCTATCCCAATGCCTTCGGAGAGAAACGAGCCTATCCAGAAGTCATGGTTCCCAGCTAAATAGACCACCCGAGTCCCGGATTTAATGAGCTGGTAAAGCTCGCATAAAATCTTGGGGTTTCTTCTGGTGACGACGGATTTGTATTCAAACCAGAAATCAAAAAAGTCCCCCACAATATACAAAACCTCTGCCTTTCCCTGGAGATTGTCCAGAAAGGAGAGGAGTTGTCTTTCTTTTATCTTCTCTTTTCGTTTATCTCCCCATCCCAGATGGGCATCGGAGAGGAAATAGATATCTCCCATCTCACTTAATGTTTTCATCCTTACCACCATATCGGAGTTTATGAGGTTATGATCCGAATCTTGATGTTTATCCTTTCTCCACTCCAGCTGCAGTTGCACATAATGATCTTAGCACAAAAGAATCGCAAAGTATTTGGGCGAACGACGGTAGCCGCAAAGCTCAAGTTAAGCGAAGTCATTTCATTCACTTTTGGTACTTTGACGCTTGGCCAAGATACAAGATGTGCTCAGCCATATGAACCACAGCCGGTTCAGCCGATGTCTCCAATATCAGTTCTTCCCAGCGTTTCCATTTCGCTTCGTCCTGGGCTAATAGATTTGTTGCCTCAGCCAAACCTGCGGAAAGCCCTTCACAACCTGCCATCTCAAGGGTTGTCAATCCACATGATTCAGCTAAGTTTCTAAGTTCGTCCGCACGAAAGAAATGCCACATCATGTCGCCAACACAACTGTCACCTTGGTTTACCAGCTTTTGAAACGAAGGGTCTACGAGTTCATCACTGTCCTGTATGAGAATGGTCCGAAGCACCGCGAAATATCCCACAACAGATATGCAGACGACAGCGCCCGGCTTGGCTACGCGCACCAGTTCAGATACGGCGGTGATTCTGTCAGCTTCGTGGCCAATATGCGCCAGCGCACCACCGAGGCATAAGACGGCATCAAAATGATCCGTTTCAAAGCGCGAAAGGTCCCGTATATTCCCGACAACGAATTCCGACAGCCTATTCTGAACAGCTTCTGGTTCCGACTTAAATTCATTTTTTGCGGTAGCGATGCACCCAGGGGAAATATCCAAGAGAACGACACTGTAGCCAGCTCGGCAAAGCTCGATTGAATAGCGTCCCGGTCCACCGCCGGCGTCCAGGACTTTACCCCCTGGAGGAAAGTGCTTCCGGATGTAATGCATCGTTACCAGAAACTCCAGAGAGTGATAAGGATCTTTCACAAGGCGGCGCCACTCTCGTGCTGGATCCTTGTTGTATGCTTCAGCCACCGTGTTCATAGTACTCCTGCCTTATAATCGGGACGATTTCGCTTAACTCCTTAATAGCCCCTATCAACAGAAAATCAATCCAATTCACCACTAACTGCGCTAATTCCAATTACTCTCTTCAGCCCTTCGCAAAACCAGAATAACTTGTTAATACATCACTTACAAACAGAATTTTGGCTCGATTCTAACCCAGTATAAGCTCTCCTATTTACTGGTGGTTATGAAACCAAAATTTAAAAAAAAGGTCGGATTGGGGGAACTTTGAACCTGTCTTTTCTGCAAGGTTAGGAATGTGGACTTTTGTGAAAAACGCTGGCTGAAAGTGTATTCGCTTTTTGTTGTTTCTTTGAATCAAATTCGGGATTCACCCGTTAGCAGCCCACGAATTTATTCGTGGGTCTAAAAAGCGTGTTAATAAAATCATTAACCGTTTTAACGGTTTAATGATGGAGGATTTCTGACGGTGGC
>DAOWIT010000026.1 GCA_030640765.1 Candidatus Latescibacterota bacterium
AGGTAGCTACTGAAATAAAGAAACAAACTCCCGCGAATAGTCCCATCAGAATCACCAAGGAGGGAAGTGCTCTTAGCTGGGCTGTAACCAGTATGTACAGAAAACTGAAGACTGTCCCCACAACCAGCATCGAGCCGTTTACCGCTACCGGATTACAGCCCTGCCGGTGGGCAATCTTATAGCAAAGGGAGAAAATAGAGGTAAAAAAGGCAGAGAGTAGGACGAACGCCACGGTGTTTTTCAGATCCTTCTGGGATGCTTCGTTTTCACAACCCTAATAGTTTCTGGGTATTTTTGAAGGCTATTTTATCCAATGCCTCTTTGCTTATGCCGGAATTTCGCAGATGTTCTGCATTGGGGATCTGCTGTCCCTTGTAGACAAGATCCGTTCCAAAAAGCAGCTTGTTTTGATTCCGTTCTAAGAAACTGTGGGCAAATTCTTTGTCTCTGGTCATAGCGTTGTCGCCAGAACCAGCGGACAGATCCCCGTAGATATTGGGATAGGTCTGAAGCAGATAATCCACCCGACCGTCGGGAACTATCTTTCTCTGGGGATAACCTCCCACATCTTCTTTGAGCACCTCGGCTGAGATCTCACTCCACCAGTGGGTAGCATGGGCGATGAAAACAGTCTGGGGGAATTTTTGCAGCATCTTTTCCAACCTGGGCAGACCTATCTGGTCTCGATTTCGGTAGCAGTCCATGTGGACTATAATAGGGATTTCCAATTCCTCGCAGACAGCGTATATCTTCTGGAGCCTCTTGTCGTCCACCCAGAGTCCCGACAGCGATTCTCCAAATCCCCGGCAGCCTTTTTCTACATAGTTTTTAATCATAGGCAGAGGATCAAAGCTGGATGGGTCCCTGCGCCGAGGGTCTACATTACAAAAAGGGATAAGCCGGTCCGGATGTCGCCTGGCAGCGGCTATCACTTGAGCTGTGGGTACATAATAGTCGGTCTCCTCAGGATTTTCGATGGGCAAGAGACAGGCTTTTTCGATACCCAACTCGTCCATTTTGATCAATATGTCTCTTGTGGTTAGCCTCGGTTTACCATAAATTAACTTGCCAATATGCACGTGGATGTCTACCCAGTTCATTGTTTTTCTCCTCGGTTGGTGTTATTCTCCTACATGCTGATCTTGGAAAGTCTGGGGTGGTTAACAAAAATCTCGTCACTGTCGGTAAGTGACGAGACCCAAAAGAGTGGAGCTGGAGGGAGTCGGACCCTCGACTTCTTGTCTGCCAGACAAGCGCTCTCCCGCTGAGCTACAGCCCCGTGTCGATCTTAAGATGCGATTTTTCAAATCTTGCTCAAAGGTCTATAGATTATGATTTGTGGAAAATAATATAGCAGCAGGGCGGTGATGTGTCAAGTAAAAAAACACCCTGTCAGAGGGAAAAATGCTCTGATATTGCGAAAAAGGCATCGATGACTCCCGGAGGGGGTACCAAGTTCAGAAATTCCCCTTGACAATCGCCGTTTGTTTTTGTATGATTTTGTCAGACTTCATTAAAAAACACGCTGCGGTCAAGATTGATTGAAAAAATGAGCGACATCGACTTCAACGTAAAGACGCCCAAACAGCGAAACCTATGCAACTTAAAATCAACATCTTCATCTTTGATCTGGACGAGACACTGGCAATGACATACTGGCTGGAAAAAGAGCTAAGACCAAAACCTGCGCTGTGACTTATGGATATTTATCCCGAGAGCTTCTGAAGAAAGAGGAACCGGACTTCATTATTGATACTCTATTGATACTCTGACTGATCTCATCGGACTGGTGAATGGCAAACAATGGTAACCAGCAGATGTTTTATGTCTGGGAGGTAGAATAGATGATAATAAGACGAAAGAATCCTGAGGTTGACCTAAAGCTTAAGTACAATAAAGTACTGGAGAATTGTCTGATACTGTCGCTGACGATCCTTCTGGTCCTTTTTCTCTCCAGCAGCAGCATGGAAGTAACGCCGTATGCGAAGACGGTTCAACAGGAGATCATCAAGGTTGAGGACATTCCAGAGACTCATCAGGTAAAGAAACTGCCTCCGCCGCCCCCACGGCCGTCGGTGCCTATTGAGACAGAGCGGGAGGATGTATCCGAGGAGGTAACCATAGAGAGCACTGAGCTGGATTTAGACGAACCCCCTTTGCTACCTCCGGCTCCACCACCCACTGAGCCAGTATTTGAATTCTACCAGGTCTCTGAACCCCCGGTTACGATAAGAGAAGTGATCCCCGAATATCCAGAGATCGCCCGTAAAGCGGGAATAGGGGGAAAGGTGTTCACAAAACTGCTGGTAAACCAGCAAGGCCGAGTAGACAGTGTAGCCGTGCTGAAAGGGCCTGAAGTGTTTATAGATGCTGCCGTCAAAGCCGCAACACAACTGAGGTTCAAACCCGCACGGCAAAACGACAAACCAGTGAGAGTTTGGGTTTCACAGGTATTTGTCTTCCGACTCAAATAAATAGCAGGGACTGTATCCGCATTCTGTTATGTTACAGGTGCATCTGGGTGGACCAGTCCTGTCTATCCTGTCTCATTGCAGCACAGAGATCTATACCTGATTGTAAATTTCCCTCTTATGATTTTTGCCTCGGGGAAGGAGCGAAAAATGAACCAATTATGTCCAGATTTCGAAAAACCACTATTGGAATTGGAAGAAAAAATCGCTGAGATGCGCAAGTATGCTGAGACTGAGGGAATTGACCTCTCGGAGGAGCTGGAAAAGTTAGAGCAGAAGACAGAAAAACTCCGGGAGAAGACATATTCAAAGCTCACCCCTTGGCAGCGGGTTCAGCTTGCCCGTCATCCCCAACGCCCTTATACCTTAGACTATATTGGACTGATAACTACAGATTTTGTAGAGCTACACGGCGACCGCCGCTTTGCTGATGACTCGGCTATTGTGGCTGGATTAGCCAGATTAGGTGGTAAACCGGTGGTCATTGTAGGACATCAAAAGGGAAGAACCACGAAAGAAAAACTTCACCGTAATTTTGGCATGCCACATCCTGAGGGGTACCGCAAGGCGCTCCGAATTATGCAGTTGTCTGCTAAATTTAAAAGGCCCGTTATCTGTCTCGTCGACACCCCCGGTGCCCACCCCGGCCTGGAGGCCGAAGAGAGAGGGCAGGCAGAAGCTATCGCCAGAAACCTCTATGAGATGTCACACCTGCCCGTACCCATAATTGTGGTGGTCATTGGAGAGGGTGCCAGCGGTGGAGCCCTGGGCATCGGAGTGGGCGATCGACTGATGATGATGGAAAACACCTGGTATTCTGTCATCTCCCCTGAGGGGTGCGCCGCCATCTTGTGGAGAACCAAAGAGAAAAAGGAGGAAGCCGCCGAGACCCTGAAGCTGACAGCTCAAGATATAATGGAACTGGGCCTGATCGATGAGATTATCCCCGAACCCTTCGGCGGTGCCCACCGGGACTGGGAAAAAGCAGCCCAGCTACTTAAATCCCACATCTTGAAACACCTCTCCGAACTCAAGCAACTCCCCACCGACCAACTGGTCAAAGAGAGAATAGAGAAATTCAACCGTATGGGGGTGTGGAAGGAATAAGATCCCCAGAAATAGGGGTATATTATGTGTCGTAGATTATTTCTGTTTCTCTATCCCCTGTTATTTTTGATATACCCTTTCCCTTCGTTTACTGAAACATCCCCTGAGATTATCAGGATGACTGAAGAGAGCGGGCAAAATATCAAGCCTGGCTTGGCTGTAGATTCAGAGGGTAGAATATGGCTTGCCTGGCAGAGTAACTGTGGCGGGAGTTGGACAGCGGGCAAGGCCGACTGGGGCGTTTATACAAAATTCTATGACGGTAACGTGTGGTCTGCCGAAGCCCTTGCGGTGGACTACCACGGCACCAATGACCTTCTTTTTGACATCGCCGCCGATGGGGATGGCAAGGTTTGGACTGGTTGGAATTCTGCGAAGTTCGATGGTGACTCGGAAACCGTAATGATTGGAGGAAGTTACTATTGGAAAGGGGAATGGAATAGCGTTAGCACGGATACTATCAACGAGCCCTATGAGAGGTATCCTGGTCCTGTGGGACTCTTTTTCCATAAGGACTCGCTATGTATGGTAATTGTGCCCAACTCTCTCGAAACCTACCCCAGAATCTACGACTTCTACACCCATACCTTTGAAACCCTGAATAATTACCCAGGGGTATACCCTAGGGGGATTTGTTCTCCTATATCATTTTTATCTCAGATCGGGGATGAGAAAGTTTGGGTAGTACTCAATATAATCTCTCACTTTGCTGGCTCTCCAGAGACCTATCTACTTCCGACTGCTTATTTTCTATCCAATGAGAGCTGGGATGTTCGTTGGATTGATCTGGGAATATATTCACCACACCTCGGAGGGCTTGTCAGGTATGTCTCTGTTAAGTCGGTGGGCAGTGACGCCAGGAGCAAGATCTACATAACCTGTACTGTGGACGACGAACCCGTAACTCGAGATGTTAACGGGCTGGCATATTACTTGAACACGCATCTGGAAGTCTGGTCTTTTAATGCAACTACAGGAGACACGCTATCTCATTGGAATTTAGGCGATACAGAACCTTCGGTAACGTGTTATTTCACAGATGACGGAATAGAGGTGTCTACAACAGACGAGTCTGAGATCGTGGGATTTGCCATAAGCAGAAACGGCGATACGAGTCTGAGAGCGCTCAGAGATTCGATCTGGTACAAGCCGGTAAGTCTGGAAGAAGATTCTACCAT
>DAOWIT010000093.1 GCA_030640765.1 Candidatus Latescibacterota bacterium
CATCAGGAGTTACTTGAACAGTGGAGGGATTTGTCTGTCTCCGCCAAAGGACAAATGATGCGAGGTTCTGGTCGAAGAGAACAGAGATTGCTACTGGGAGCATAAAATGGTTTGCACCTACGTGCAGAATGCTTAGATTCCGTCACGAAATGACTATCACGATTTCCGGCAGTCCTAAAATCCCCCTTATTTCCCCTTTACAAAAGGGGGAGGATTTGGATTTCCCCCCTTTAGCAAAGGGGGGGACCAGGGGGGATTTGAAAAAGTGAGTTAGTTCTGCAGAAATCATAGAGGGCGTTGAAATTATTTTTTCGAAAAGCTATAGTTATTTCCTAACACTTCCTTATCAAAGTTTGAAGGTACCGAAACAGGAGAATACAGGTAACCGATTGATCGGTTTTTGCTCAGATGCCTGGCTCGTCTAAAAAAAAACACAGTATAGGGCACCAAAATCCTTTTTCCATTAAACCGTTAAAACGGTTACCCGATGTATTAATGCGCCTTTTAGTCCCACGAATAAATTCGTGGGCTACAAAGGGGTGAAACTCTGAACCTTGGTTAACATCTTTATTCCATTGAGCTTAAGGAGATTATCCTGAAAAGCTTATCGATAAAATGGGTTCTCTTGCTATTTTCTCTATACCTTAGCAGTACGTCATCTGCGGCAACTGGGGATTGGAACCTTTACACCTCAGTGGTAAAAATCAACGACATCCTGGCAGGAGAAAGATATATCTGGGCAGCTACCGAAGGCGGGGTAATCAGATTTTGCCCAGCGGAGAGTACGTTCACCATTTACACCAAACTCGACGGACTGGCAGGGAATAAGGTCTTGTGTATTGTAGAAGATAACCAAGGCGACCTCTGGTTTGGCACCGATGAAGATGGCTTGAGCAAATTCACTCCAGGGAAAGGGTTCACGCCTCCTCAACACTTCATTGGTTACCGGATTAATTCCCTATACTTCGAGAACGATAGCACCCTTTATGTGGCCACAGATGTGGGAGTAAGTCTGTTCAGCACATACAAAGATGAAATAACGGAAACCTACCGTCATCTGGACAAACTCCCCCGAGACAGTGAAGTTTTTTGCGTAAAAGTGCTTGGCGGAGATCTATGGGCAGGTGCAGCCACTGGCATTGCCTATGCTCCTTTTTTCCAACCCAGTGGGATGCGCTCCAACCTCCTGGATCCCACCAGTTGGTCTTCGACCGCCTTCAGGAAAAAGGTTTACAGCATCATCCAGGCGGATTCAGTGATCTACGTCGGGACTGAGAAGGGGGGATATAACTATGAAAACAACCGATGGAACCGATGGGTTGATCCTATATCATCTTTGTCGTCTTACGATCTGTTGATACATAAAGAGAAGCTAATGGCAGCAACCGGAAACTGTGGGGTGTTTCAGTCATCCCTGCCTTCTCTCTCTTTGTGGGTGAAAAATATGTCTTTCCCAAATAGCACTAACTGTCTGGCTGTCTTGCCCGATTCTACCTTATGGGCCGGAGTAGGAGGTGGCTTAGTGAAAGTCAAATCTGGAAAGAAGGAGTCTTTTCCGCTAAACTGTCCTACTGCCAATACCTTTATGGACTTGACATTTGACCATCAGGGCCGACTCTGGGCAGCCTCCAGCTATCGAGATCAGACAGATCGTAAAGGCGCTTATTGCTTTGATGGACATCAATGGAAAAACTACACCGATAAGGGAAGTGTTGTCTGCGTCACTGTTGACTCTCGCTCTCGGGTCTGGCTGGGCACCTGGGGGGCAGGCATACATCTGCGCTCAGGACAGGAAGAGTGGAAGGCAATCGACCAGACCAATAGCATACTTAAAGGTATCCCCGGTTACCCTAAGTTTGTGGTGGTCAATGACATCTGCGAAGATAAAGATAGGAATATCTGGATGTCCGATTTCCTCCAGGGAGTGGCAGTTTTTGAGGATTTCTCCTCATTCGACGATTTTCCCTCAATCAAGACGATGTTCTACACTCCCTTGGAGGATGGACTCCCCTGCGGAGAAAATGGCCAGTTCCAGGGCAGTGTTATCGCCCTCGATGGGACAGGACTGAAATGGATAGGGACCTTGAATGCCGGTTTCTGCCTGTTCGATGACGGAGAAACCCCCTTCCAGCGAGGAGACGATACAGTAATACCCTTCTCCACCTCCTCTTACCCCGATACGATGACCAGCAATCACATAACAGATATCACCTTCGACAAAGAAGGTGTTTTGTGGGTAGGAACAGATTCGGGAGTGAATGCCATCCGAGGCCAATATGATCCCAGCAGTAAAGACTACACCTGCGAAAGCTGGGATACTTATCTGCGGGGCATCACCGTTAATCGAATACTTATCGACTCACAAAATAATAAGTGGTTTGCCACCGAAAATGGCCTCCGTCGCTTCTCTGCTGATGGTACTTCTTGGACCCATTATACCAAAGAGTCATGCGGTCTGGTTGACAACAGTGTTAAATCTCTCGCCTTCGATGAGCTGGCCGACGAGCTCTGGATAGGAACTTTAATGGGACTAAACCGATTTAAAGTCCCCAAGCCATCTCTTCAACAGGTGCCGCTGGCTTATCCTAATCCGTTTATCACCGGTGTAGAAGGAGATAAAGTTACATTTTCTGATCTCTCTCCCAACTCTACTGTTCGAATATACACTCTACTGGGGGAGTCGGTGAGAACCCTCACCGCTGATGAATTCGGAGAGGCCACCTGGGACGGCACCAACAGCTTGGATAATTTAGTGGCTTCTGGGATTTATCTCTACTCTTTCTACAACCAAAACGGAAAACAGCTCCTGGGAAAATTGGCTATCTTAAGAAAAGAATAAGTTAGAATAAGCGCAAATATACCTGAACTGCGTGTTCACCGAACCGAAAGAAAAAGATTGCCCCCGAAGATATTTTTGTATATATTGAGAGACATTTTAAAATCATTTACACAACTAAGGAGGAGAATTTAATGGGTAAAAAGTACGTCTATTTCTTTGGTGGAGGCAAAGCCGAAGGTAATGCCGGAATGAGATCGCTGTTGGGAGGAAAAGGAGCAAACCTGGCGGAGATGACTAATATCGGGCTGCCAGTCCCCCCAGGTTACACTGTCTCTACCGAGGCCTGCAAGTTTTATTATGAGCACGGGGAGAACTATCCCCAGGGACTGGAAGAACAAATAGAGAAGAATCTCGCCAAGTTAGAGGAGGTTATGGGGAAAAAACTGGGAGATACTGAGAATCCTCTCTTGGTCTCTGTCCGCTCTGGTGCACCTGTATCTATGCCCGGGATGATGGACACCGTACTGAACTTAGGACTCAACGACCAGAGCCTCCAGGGTCTTATTAAGCAAACCGGCAATGAGCGTTTCGCCTACGATTCCTACCGCCGGTTTATCATGATGTTCTCCGATGTGGTTCTCTCTGGAGCGAAAGACTCTCCTGATTATCGTCCTGAATTAGGGAGACATGCCTTCGAGAATATATTTGCTGAGGTAAAAAAGAAGTTAGGGGTCAAGGAAGACACTGATGTAGATGCAGATGGCCTTAGGGAGGTAGTGGAAAGGTCAAAAGAACACTTTGAAAAAGAATACGGTAAGCCTTTCCCTGGTGATCCCAGAGAACAGCTCAGATTATCCACGAATGCTGTATTTGAGTCCTGGAATAACAAGCGCGCCCGTGATTTTCGCCGCATAAAAAACATCCCCGACGAGCTGGGCACGGCAGTGAATATACAGACAATGGTGTTCGGCAATATGGGCGAAAATTCAGGCACTGGGGTGGCCTTCACCCGCGACCCATCCACCGGTCAGAAGAAGGTCTACGGTAACTACTTAGCTGACGCTCAAGGTGAAGATGTGGTGGCAGGAATCCGCCAGGCTGTGCCAATCGAGCAGATGCAGCAGACGGTACCGGAGATCTACAAACAGCTCCTCAATGTATGCCAATTGCTGGAAAAACATTACCAGGATCTCCAGGATATCGAGTTCACCATCGAAAAAGGGAAACTGTATGTGTTGCAATGCCGGTCAGGAAAACCGACAGCAACCGGTCAGGCAGTGGTGAAGATCGCCGTAGATATGGCCCAGGAAGGTCTGCTTGCCGAAAACACAGAGGCAGGGAGAAAGAAGGCCTTGCTGATGGTCGAGCCCCAGCATATAGACCATATGCTTCACCGGCAGATCGATCCCAGGGTTGAGGCAGAACCTGTTGCCAAGGGGATAAATGCCTCTTCCGGGGCCGCCACCGGGGCAGTGGTCTTCTCAGCCGATGATGCCGAAAGACGAGGCAAGGCAGGCGAAAAGGTGATCCTGGTCAGGCCCGAGACTACCCCTGACGATGTCCATGGCTTCTACGGCGCTCAGGGGATCCTCACCCAGGTTGGTGGAGCTACCAGCCACGCTGCCTTAGTGGCCAGGGGTATGGGCAAACCCTGCGTGGCCGGCTGTGACCAGATCTCCATTGACCTGGAGACCAGACAGTTTACCATAGGCGATATTGCAGTCAAAGAAGGAGACATAATCAGCATTGACGGAAGCACCGGCAGAGTCTTTTTGGGAGAAGTCCCCACCATTGAGGCCCAGATGACTCCAGAACTGCAGACTCTTCTCACTTGGGCTGATCAGGTAAAACACCTTGGCGTATGGGCAAATGCCGATTACCCCGATGATGCTGTCCGAGCCAGGGAGTTCGGAGCCCAGGGGGTGGGACTGTGCCGCACTGAACATATGTTTATGGAGACCGACCGTCTGCCCACCGTGCAGAAGATGATCTTAGCTAAAACAGAACAGCAGCGTCGTTCTGCCTTAGATAAACTTCTGCCTCTGCAGCGAGAGGATTTCAAGGGTATATTCAGGGCGATGGACGGGCTGCCGGTGATCATCCGACTGATTGACCCACCCCTACACGAATTCCTGCCCGACCATGACGAGTTACTGGTCGAGGTGACCGAGTTGCGGCTAAAAGCACCGGGAACAGCCGAACTGGCAGAGAAGGAGCGGATGCTTCAGGCGGTGGAATCTATGCGGGAGCAGAATCCTATGCTGGGACTCCGGGGTTGCCGCCTGGGTCTGGTTATGCCAGAGATCATCCAGATGCAAGTCCGCGCCATCCTTGAGGCCGCCTGTGAGGTCGAAACAGAGGGCATCGATGTGCATCCTGAGATTATGATTCCTCTTGTCGGACATGTCAATGAACTTAAAGCAGTTCGCCAACAATTAGAGGGAACCGCTAAAAAGGTGACGGCAGAGAGGGGAATGAATATAGACTACAAATTTGGCACGATGATCGAAATCCCCCGGGCTGCCCTTACCGCCGGGGAGATAGCGAAGGTAGCAGATTTCTTCTCCTTCGGCACCAACGACCTCACCCAGACCACATTCGGAATCTCCAGAGACGATGCTGAGGCCAAGTTCCTGATACGGTATGTGGAGAACGGGATCTTGTCTGCCAATCCCTTCCAGACATTAGACCAGAAGGGGGTGGGAGCGCTGGTTAAGATGGCAGTAGAGACCGGACGACAGAGCAATTCTGATTTGGAGGTAGGGATCTGTGGCGAGCACGGCGGTGATCCTGCCTCTATCGAATTCTGCCACCGGGTAGGGCTCGATTATGTCAGTTGTTCCCCTTATCGAGTTCCTATTGCCCGGCTGGCAGCAGCCCATGCGACACTGAAAAACCAGTGACCTCCGTTCAACCTATATTCGGAGAAATCAATTTATGACGTTGATGTAATCGTGCTGAAATTCTTAAGAAACGCACAATTAAAATCGTGGGCACCAAAACAAGAGCACACATGCAACCGATTCATCGGTTTTTGTTCAGGCACCTGATTGATCCGAAAAAAAACACACTTAAAGGATAGACATCAAAAATCCTCCATCATTAAACCGTTAAAACGGTTAGTCTTTAATTAACGCGTTTTTAGCAGCCCACAAATAAATTTGTGGGCTGCTAAAAAGTGAAATTTCGAGCCTGGGGATTATCCAAAAAAATGTTGACATCGAAAGTGAGGTGGTGTATATTAGAGAGAAATGTAACCCTTTAACATGTATTTATATTTCTAAACCGAAAGGAGGTTTAAAGTGACGGAGTTACATTTTGATTTTCGTGATGTTTTCAAAGCTGCCAGATTAGGACTAAGCGGCAAAAAAATGGGGGGCTCCTTTTTCGGGATAGTCGTCGCCTATCTCTGTTATCTGGTGCTCACCTATGCCGCCCTGTTAGCCAGCGGCCTGGGATGGGGTACTATCTGGAGGGCTTACAAACTCTTTCCTCTGGCAATGGCCGATAAGTTCACCTGGTACAGCTGGGTCATCTACGGAGTTGGCATCTTCTTCGCTGTCGTAGTGCTGCTTCTAACCGCTACAGCAGTGGCCAAGGTCAGCTACCAGCAGCTGAAAGGCGACGACTTCTATTCTCTGGACGACTCCAGGAAATTCGTGGCCAAACACTGGAAGGCAACCATCTTCTCCCCTATTGGCATTCTGGTGATGATTGTCTTTATGTTCGTTATGGCCCTCATCTTTGGGCTGCTGGGCAAAATTCCCTATGTTGGCGAGTTGGGAATCTCCATTATCTCGCTGCTGATCTTCGGGGGGGCTTTCCTCACCTTGTTCGTGGGGTTGGTGTTGGCTATCTCCCTGATACTCTCCCCGGCTATCGCGGCCACCACGGGTGAGGACACAGTGGAGACCATCACCCAGTCTTTCTCTACCATCTGGAGTCAGCCGTGGAGGTTTATTGTCTATCAGGGTTGGCTGGCGTTCACTCTTGGGTTATCCTCCTGGGTCTTCGCCATCTTCACAGTCAACGCCTTAGGACTGATGCAATGGTTCCCTCGTTTCTTTATGGGCAACAAGTTAGCTGTGATGACCAAAGAGGCCATTGCCTTTGCCCCTACCTGTAAGACATTCGAGCTCATCCTGAGCAAAATCCCCTACTGCCAGTGCTTCTTGCCTGATTTCAGCAAGGTACCGGATGCCAGTGGCACGGTGTTGGTTTCAGGGGTCATCGCTGGGATTATGCTTATCCTGGTTATCTTCTTCGCTTTCTCTTACAGCTTTGCCACCTACAGTGCCGGTCAGACACTGATCTATCTGGCATTGAGGAAAAAGAAGGATAACGAAAACCTGTTAGAGAGAAAAGAAGAAGAGGAAGAAGAAGGAGAGGAAGAAAAGAAGGAAGAGAAAGCAGAAGAGCCAAAGGAGGAAGCTAAACAAGAGGTAAAGGCTGAGGAGAAGAAAAAAGAGGCCAAACCAACGGAGAAGAAAAAAGAAGAGTAGAAAGAAGAGTAAATTCCACCCCGGTACGGAAATCAATGGCGTGTTCGGGAGCAGGAAATACTCATTTCTATCTGCATTACGGATAGAAACAAGCTCAAATATTTAAGGAAGTGCGATTCTGCAGAGTCCGCTGAGAGCATCGGGAAGACTCAAAAATCTCAGCGGACTTTGATTTTCTGTGGCCAGAGAGAGCGTGAACGAGAGAGTGGCAACTTCAAGTCGCTGCAGCCTACGCCACTACTGTGGCTGAGCTTGGTTCGTTATTATTCACCCCCAAATTGCCTATGTCTTCTGCTTTTTCTTTTCCGCCGCTGGGAAAAGGACA
>DAOWIT010000005.1 GCA_030640765.1 Candidatus Latescibacterota bacterium
CGGGTGCGGCTGGCCTTGAAGAATACCTCCAATGTCAAAGCTGCCTCTGCCGCCTACAAGGAGGTACTCTCCCCCCAGCAGGTGAGGTCGCTGGTCGGAATCGAGAACATCTTTGTCTCCATCCTCAAAGACGGGGTGCTGGTCGGAGACCCCTATGAGATCAGAATCCCCACTCTCAGATATGGCCAAGAGACCACTGTGGAGTTCGGGCTCCAGAGAGATGCCGAAAATGTTATGGTGAGAATGAAATATCTGAACAAGACCGATGACCGGATGATCTACCTTCAGAAAAGCGCCGTCGAGGATGTCGTCTCGCCTATGTCGCTTCAATTTGCCCAGCAGGGCGAGTTGGGAAGCTCGGTGCTCTATGACTTGGAGTTGGAAAGGATGGCAGAAACTGAGAAAACTTTTGTCCTGGATGTAGTAAACCTCCCGCAGAAATACAAGTACCAATTCGAGGACCGGGGCAAACAGGTCTCTCAGGTAAAATTCTCTCAGGGGATAGCCAAGATTAACCTCAATCTGCGGGTCTATGTGCCCCGGGAGCTGCCTGAGGCAGAGATAGACAAGCCAGTGGGCTTCTTCGCTGTTGTCGCCGACCGATACGGGGCCGAGCAGTTGCTCAGCCTTAAGAGAAAACGCGGCGATACGCCCATCAGCGAGAAGGAACTGAGGGCCCTCAAACTCGGCTACGAGACCTTAGAGCTCACTCCCCGAGGGGTGGGAGAGATGGAACTGGCCTCTCCTAACCTCTACCACGAGATCAAGCCCGACCAGACGGTGGATATGCGGTTCACCCTCAAGAACACCGGTACCATAAGGTTGGAGGATGTGAGGATCGAGACAGATATGCCCTACCAATGGGAATCTGTGATCGGGCCGGAGAAGGTAGCCTCTATCCAGCCCCAGGAGGAGGTGCCGGTGAGGATTAAGGTGGTGCCGCCCGAGGGCATAGATGTGGGCAAGTATGAGATGAAAGTGAGTGCTTCCTGCGAATTGGGAGGCCAGCTGGTAGAAGCCCAAGAAAAGAGCGTCACTATCAAGGTAGAGAGCAAGGCCAACATCCTGGGCACTACCCTGCTCATAGTTGTCCTGGTCGCGGCAATTGTGGGGATTGCCGTGTTCAGCGTCAGACTCAGCAGACGATGACCGAAAATCAGAGATGGGGAGAAAAAAAACATTCAGGACGTTGGTACAAACGTATCGAAACCTATTAGCAGATATACTTCTCGGGGTGAAGAAAAGAAACCCACGATTTCAATCGTGGGTACCAAAAACAAAAGAATACATTACAACCGATTCATCGGTTTTTAGTCAGGCGTCTGACTAATCCAAGAAACCGATAGTCGAAGCCTAAGACATCAAAATTCTTCTCTCATTGAACCGTTAAAACGCTTAGCCGTTGTATTGATGCACTTTTTAGGCCCACGAATAAATTCGTGGGCTGCAAAGAGGGTGAAATTCCAAATATGGGGGATTGAACTTTGACACTTGACATTGGGTTGCGGGCAATGACGATAACGATTAGAACCTAACAAATTCAAGATGAGACAGTACTTTGAAGATCACTTAACTACAGGAGGGTAGAATTGAGCCAGATAACCCACCATTCATCAGCGCCAAGAAATAGCTTTAGGTATCGAAGATCGGACAGCAGTCACCAATCACCAGTCACCAATCACCAGTCACCGATCACCACCATCCTGTTTTTCCTGCTACTATGGCTTCTACCTGATATCCTGGGAGCGGAGCAGCTAAGCTTAGAGCAGAGCGTTCAGATTGCCCTGAAAAGAAACCGCGATTTGCTTCAGGCCCAACAGCAGGTGGCAGAGAAAAAAGCCCTATTGATTTATCAGCGTTCCCCGAGGCTGCCGCAGATAAGTGCAGAGGCCAGCTACCAGGAGGATTACTACAGTGCCGGAGATTCGTCGTCGGCCGAGCGGACTGCCCACTTGGTAGCAAGCCAGGAGCTGTTTAGATACGGTGAGACGCCGCTTGGGTTGCTTCAGGCCCAGCAAGAATACCGCCAGGCAAGGGTTGCCTACCAGAAGACGGTTTTAAACACTGTTTCCCAGGTGCGGCGGGCCTTTCTCTCTGTGCTCCTCACCGAGGAAGAGATTGCCGAAAGGGAAGAGCTGCTCAAGGAACTGGAGAGGAAACATTGGAGGATGAAACAAAGGTTGGAGGCGGGCAAGGTGAAGCCGATTGATGTGAAGGAAGCCCAGTTGGAGGTGCAGGACGAGCAGCTCAGGATAAACACCCTCAGGCGCAGGCTGCGGACCGGAAAGCTGGAGCTGTTAAGCACAATCGGGATGCTGGAGACCCGACTGCCCCATCAGGTGGAGGTGATCGGCACTATCGCGGAAGATTTCCAACAGGTTACTGAGGATTCGCTGGGGGTGGTGGTCCAGCAGGCCTGGCTCAGCCGGCCAGAGATAGCGGAAGCGAAGGCTCAGTTGGAGGAACAGCAGCGGTTGGTGTACCAGACCTACTCCCGCTGGCTACCCAGCCTCACCGGCGGTGCCACTTACCAATACAAAGATACCCAGCTTGGCTTAGATTTTATCCAGAGCGGCAGTCTCCGTAGAGGCCTGCTCACCTTCGACCATCCGCTCTATCAGAGGTCCTCTCTTGCTACTGCTGATGACGGCAACTGGAGCACCCGGCTGGGGTTGACTCTTCCCATCTTCAGGGGAGGAGAAAGCTGGGGTCAGCTCCAGCAACAGAGGGCCAGGCTCAGACATTGGGCATATGAGCTTGAGGATGAACAGAACAGAATAGAACTCGAGGTGAGGAAGGCGTTCTTTGGCCTTATGGATGCTAAGGAAAGGCTTGAGCTTCAAAAGGAGAGGGTGGAGATCACCAAGCAGAGACTGGAGATAGTGGAGAGCCTGATAGAATTTGAATGGGCCAGGTATCTGACCTACGAGGATATCTTGAGAAGAAGGCAGGATTTTCACCAGGCACAGCAGGACTATTTCACTTTCCGCTGCCAGTATGTGATGGCCGCCGAAGACCTGAGGAAGGCACTGGGGGAAAAATAGGGGGAATAAAAGATTCGGGAAGATAAACGAAAAATCTTCTTGTCCTTTGAGGTGAAATATGTTACTTTACATAATGTAATGTAAGAAATCAACACCAAGAGGGGAAAGCAATCGCTATAGAGGTTCCCGAAATGGGAGCGGGAGAAGAAGCGATGGCCTCCAAGGTCTTTGTCGGCACGAGCGGGTATAGTTACCACCACTGGTGGGATGGGGTGTTCTACCCCAAAGAGCTCCCCCAACGGAAGTGGTTGGAGTTCTATGCCCAGTCCTTTAACACCGTCGAGCTCAATGTCTCTTTCTACAGGCTCCCGAAGAAGACCACCTTCGAAGGCTGGCATAAGAGGACACCCCAGGATTTCGTCTTTGCAGTCAAGGGGAGCAGATTCATAACCCATGTGAAGAGACTGAGGGATTGCCAGGAGCCTTTAAAACTATTCTTAGAAAATGCCAGCGGCCTGAAGGAGAAATTGGGTGTGATTCTATGGCAACTCCCTCCCCGACTCCACCTTGACCGGGAGAGGTTGGACGATTTTTGTGATCTGCTCTGCCAGAAGGAGATCTCCAGGGCCATACCGCAGGCCTTTGAATTCCGCCACCAAAGCTGGTTTTGCCAGGAAATCTACGACTTGCTGCGAGAACATAACTTCTCATTGTGCATCGCCCACTCCCACCGTTGGCTCTATAAAGAGGTTGTAACTGCCGACGTTGTCTACCTCCGGTTTCACGGGGGGACAATGCTATATGGTTCAAACTACTCTGACGGAGAACTTGAGGAATGGTTC
>DAOWIT010000012.1 GCA_030640765.1 Candidatus Latescibacterota bacterium
CATACCTGTTTCAACTTCACAGGCAATTGTCGGTGCAGTAGTTGGAGTAGGAGTTGTCAGAGGCGCGAGAACGCTCAGTAGGCATGGGCTTATAGATATAATCGTAGGCTGGATTGCTACACCAGCTATGGCGGGATTGGTCTCATTCTCTCTGTATAAACTTCTGTCGTCGTGAGCTAATTGATCTTTCGATCCCCTCCAACGGGCAACTGACAACGATCGACTAATACCACTTCGAATTTCCAATGGACAAAATAATCATCAAAGGTGCTCGAGAGCACAACCTTAAGAACATAGACTTGGAGATCCCTCGAGACAAACTGGTGGTGATCACCGGATTGTCGGGCTCAGGGAAGTCATCCCTGGCCTTCGACACCATTTACGCCGAGGGTCAGAGACGCTATGTAGAGTCCCTCTCTGCCTACGCTCGACAGTTTTTGTCCCTGATGGAAAAGCCGGATGTTGACTACATCGAAGGACTCTCGCCAGCTATCTCTATCGAGCAGAGAAGGGCATCGAGAAATCCCCGCTCGACCGTGGGGACGGTTACTGAAATCTACGACTACCTGAGATTGTTCTTTGCCCGCATCGGCGTGCCTCACTGTTGGAAATGCGGAAAGGTAATCTCTAAACAGACAGTACAGCAAATTGTAGACACTATTTTGAGACTTCCTGAGGCCACCAGAATTCAGGTGTTGGCCCCATTAGTCAGAGGCAGAAAGGGTGAGTATCGGGAACTGTTTGAGCAAGTCAAGAGAGATGGTTATGTGCGGGTCAGGGTAGATGGACAGGTGTTGACTTTGGACTCGGAGATTAAACTGGAACGCTATAAAAAACACTGGATTGAAGTGGTAGTTGACCGGTTAGTGGTTGAGCCTGAGATTGACAAGCGGCTTACCGACTCCATAGAAACCGCCTTGTCCTTGGGTGAAGGCCTTGTCTTGGTAGATGTAGCCCACGATTTCAATCGTGGGGGCAAAGAGGAACTGCTTTTCTCGGAACATTTTGCCTGTCCGGACTGTGAAGTGAGCTACGAGGAGATAGAGCCACGGATGTTCTCGTTTAACAGTCCCTACGGCGCCTGCCCCACCTGCGACGGCCTGGGAGTGAAGATGGAGGTTAACCCTGACTTGGTAGTGCCTGACCCCAATCTCTCCATTAACCAGGGTGCTATCGCCCCCTGGGGAGTTCCTGAGAAACGCTGGTTCTTTCATCGCCTGCGTAAAGCCGGCAAGACCTGCAGCATCGACTTTGACTTGACTTTTAACAAGTTGACCGAGAGGCAAAAGAGAGTGGTACTTTACGGAACCGAGGACGGCCAGTTCGAAGGGGTGATTCCCAACTTGCAGCGGCGATACAGACAGACTGAATCTGACGGGGTAAGGGAGTGGATAGAGCGTTTTATGAGCACTCATACCTGCCCTCAGTGTCAGGGCAGCCGAATGAGACCGGAGAGTATGGCGGTGAAGATTCAGGACAAAAATATTGCTGAGATAACTGCCTTTTCAGTTAAAGAGGTTCGGGAATTTTTCTCGGTACTTAGACTTTCTTCTAAGGAGCTGACAATTGCTCACCAGATACTCAAAGAGATTAAAGACAGGTTAGGTTTTTTGATGAATGTTGGTTTAGATTATCTTACCTTGGATCGAGCCGCTGCTACCCTCTCTGGGGGAGAAGCGGAGAGGATAAAATTAGCTACCCAGATCGGCTCACAACTGGTTGGTGTTCTGTATATTCTGGACGAGCCCAGTGTTGGACTTCATCAGCGGGATAACAAAAAACTATTGAAGACACTGTGTGCCCTGCGAGATCTGGGCAATACCATCCTTATTGTGGAGCATGACAAGGAGACCATTGAGACAGCAGACTATGTCATTGACCTGGGACCGAGGGCAGGACTGCAAGGTGGTCAGGTGGTGGCTACTGGCAGTCCGGCCGAAATCTGCCGTAACGAATCTTCGCTAACTGGACAATATCTCTCCGGGAAAAAGCAAATCCCGGTCCCTTCCCGCAGACACCAGGGAAACGGTAAGTGGCTCTCCATCCTTGGTGCCGAGGGGCACAATCTGAAATCAATAGATGTCCATATTCCTCTGGGGATTTTCACCTGTGTAACCGGTGTCTCCGGATCGGGAAAAAGCACTCTGGTGAACGAGACTCTTTACCGGGCATTGGCCCGGAGATTTTACAAAAGCAAAGAGTCTCCCCACAAATTCAAGGGAATTGAGGGAGTTGAGGGGATTGATAAAGTGATTAATATTGATCAGTCCCCCATCGGCAGGACTCCCCGGTCCAACCCTGCTACTTACACCGGGCTTTTCACCTACATTCGCGAGCTTTTCTCCCAGGTGTCAGAGGCCAGAGTGGCGGGATACAAACCAGGTCGTTTCAGTTTCAATGTAAGAGGGGGGAGATGCGAGGCCTGTCAAGGTGGCGGCGTCATCAGAATAGAGATGCATTTCCTGCCCGATGTCTATGTGACCTGTGATGTGTGCAAGGGGAGAAGATACAATCGAGAGACCCTGAACATCCACTACAAGGGCAAAAACATTGCCGATGTGTTGGAGATGACTGTGGACGAGGCTCTGGAGCTTTTTGCTAACATCCCCCGTATCAAACGGAAGTTGAAGACACTTTCAGATGTAGGGTTGGGGTATATCCATCTGGGACAACAAGCCACCAC
>DAOWIT010000017.1 GCA_030640765.1 Candidatus Latescibacterota bacterium
GATCCCAAACCAACACACAATGGGGATATATGGCCTCCATGAGATCAGGACCGGGAGGTACATTTTCCCAGGTTGGTCGACGAATTGCTTTAACAGTGACCGCCGGTCCGGCAATCACCATATCGTGGAGCAAAGGCTTGATTTCCCTATGCAACCACTGGTTGTGCAGACCCTTTTGATCTAAAACATCCATTATCGGGCCGCCATACAGACGCCTATACCTTTGGCACATCTCGGTTAAAGAAATCTCTTTGTTCGACATTTGGACCTCCTCGATTGAATATTGAATATTGAATACTATATTCTATTATGTGTAATTAACTCATTTACTTGTATCTAAAGAGGGACTTTCTTCATTCAGCGAACCATACCAATGGGCTGGCATGTTACGTGGAGCTCTTTTAAATGGTCTTCTCACCGACTCAATGCTTGCTCCCTTGATTTCGATGTTCTCCAGTTCAGCGTTTCCAAAACCATATGTCCTTGCCAGTCTGATATACTCTACTTCATCTTGCTTAAACCCCATTACAGCCGCTCCAACAGCATCTGCAGCCACAAAATCCTTGCTTGCTATTATCACCTTGGTTCCAACAGGATCACCCTCAATCTCTCCTCCTTCCCTGCCGACAATACCATCGATGATATTCAACGTTGGCCTTACAACTTTCAGAAGGTCTATTATCTTATTATCGAAGTCCCTATGCATCATGTGTCTATTTTGAACTATGCAACCCATCATATTTTTCATAGCCATTGTCACGGAAATCTCAGAAGTATGTACCTTTAAACACGGTAAGTTGATGATGCAATCACACTCCGTTACTGTCTTTGCAATCCCAAACCGCTCTATCGCCAGCGGATTAGGGACGGGGAGAAAAATCTCCTCGTCTCTGTTGAAATCAACCAATCTCGCCTTGTATCTTTTGGCAATATCAAAAAAACCAAATTTATCGGAGACTTTCGTAATATCGCAGGATCCTCCTTCTCCAACAATCACGTCACTCACTACCCCGATGTCTTTCATGAATTGCAATGTCCCTTCAACCATAGAAGGGTGAGTAGTCACTCCAGTTGAAGCCGGCATATCGGCAGTAATGTTCGGTTTTATAAGGATTTTCTTGCTTTGAGATAGAGTCTTATCTGCCTCAATTTCTCCCAAGGCCTCATAAGCCAACGTTCTACCGTCTTCTCCTCTCTTCATAGCGACAATAGAATTAGCCATAATTTTTTCGCTTCCCTCCACTGAAGAGTTCTGTCGATTGTAACATAACCAGTATTGAGCAGGCTCTTATTGTTCCTTAAGTTCTCCACTCTGATATATCCCAGCCTTTAAGGAAGGAGATAAGGTCTATGTGCAAGAAGGCCAACCCAAAACCCTGTATTTTCCAGAATGTTCTGAATAAGCTATCGTTCTGGTTGGCCTTCTACTTTCAAAGAAGCGTCTTTACCTAAATTGCTTCTCGAACTACAATCTATTTAATTCTTGGAAAAGCTTCTATTTGCAGCCCAAAACTCCTTCAACATTTTCCTCCTGTCCTTTTGTTCTATGCAAATATATAGAGTCTCTCTATCCTGTCAAGTCTTTTTTAAAGATTTTTCCAAAAAAAATCTCACTTCTCAATTCCTAAAAATAGTTATGGGACTGAATTATAGAGAAATGAGGTACTTATACATTCTATCTAAAGAAGTTCCATTCCCGGCTAGAGTATTTCTCCCTGGCCAGCTTCTCCGAAAGCTTCTTCTCCTGAGGGGAAAGCTCTCCTGGAACCAATTCCGTTTCAAACCTCCTCTCCCACCCTGTTTTCAATGCCTGGGCAAGCTCAGCGAAGGTCACTGCCCGGCCGAGAATCTGCCGCAGGCCTGTCATCCTCTCCTGGGCCTGCTGGATCAAACAGACCCTCTGCTCACCTACAGGGACTTTCAATACCGTGAATAACCTATTCGCATCCAAATCAAGAGGAATAGAGCCATGTTGTAAAATAGTCTTTCCCCGGCGAAGTTGAGCACTGCCCACGATTTTTCTGCCTCCGACGGCAAGTTCACACTGAGTCGAAATGTTGAAGCAGGCAGCCGAACTCGCTCTGGTTCTATTTCCTGATTTCGACGAAACTATCGTCGCCTCTACTCCAAGAACTCTCAATCCCTCCTGGATTGCCTCACTGATCACCCGATAGGAACCCAGCAGCCCTTCGGGTAGCGGTGACGTTCCTTCCGGCACTACTATGCTGTAAGTCAGTTCTACATCGTGCAGCACGGCTCTTCCACCGGTGGGACGGCGAACATAGTCTATATCCAGTTTTTTACAAGCTTCTACATCCACTTCTTTGAGCATACTCTGGAAATAACCCACCGAGACTGCCGCTGGCCTCCAGCCGTAAAACCTGAGGGTAGGAGGTGCCTCTCCCTGGATACAGCTAAGCAGAATCGCCTCGTCCACCGCCATATTAAACGTTGCCTCACAGAAACCTGTTTCTAATAGACGCCACTTCATCCTTTCCACCTCAGATCAGGTTTTCTGGCCGCAGCCACCTCGTCCAATCGTCCCACAGGAGTATGGTGAGGCGCAGATTTGAGCGTTTCCACATCCTCCTGGGCTATCTTTATCAGCGCCTCGGCAAAACGGTCTAAGGTCTGTCTCGATTCCGTCTCCGTCGGCTCAATCATCAGGGCCTCGTTCACAATCAGAGGAAAGTAGATGGTAGGAGGATGAAAACCATAATCAATGAGGCGCTTGGCGATATCCAGTGCCCTGATACCTCTCTTTTTCTGCCTTGCTCCTGAAAGGACAAACTCGTGTTTACAGATGCGGTCGTAGGGCAGGCAGTAGTGATCCTTGAGCCTTTTCACAAGGTAATTGGCATTGAGCACGGCGTTTTCTGCCACCTGGCGGAGTCCCTCTGGACCTAAACTGAGCAGATAGGCGTAGGCCTTGACCAGTACCCCAAAGTTGCCATAAAAACTCTTTACGCTGCCTATTGAGAGGGGACAGTTGTAGTCAAGGAGGTAACACTTGTCCTGTTTGACCACCAGCGGTATAGGCAGAAACGGTGCCAAGGTTTTCTTCACTCCCAACGGACCTGAGCCGGGCCCACCCCCACCGTGAGGAGTAGAGAAGGTTTTATGAAGATTGAAATGAAGCAGGTCAAATCCCATATCTCCCGGGCGAGCCACACCCAAAAGGGCATTCAGATTGGCTCCGTCACAGTAAAGCAGCCCTCCGGCCCGATGAACTATGTCGGCTATTTCCAGGATATTTTCCTCGAACAGTCCCAAGGTGTTGGGATTGGTGAGCATAATGGCAGCAACATTTTCATCTACCAGCTTGTTGAGTTCTACTACATCCACACACCCTCTTTCATCGGACTTAACCTCTACGGCCTGATAACCGCAGAGGGCAGCACTGGCTGGATTTGTGCCGTGGGCAGAGTCAGGAATGATTACCTTGTGGCGTTTCTGGCCCTTAGATTGAAAATAGGCCCGAATAATAAGCATCCCGGTAAGCTCGCCGTGGGCGCCGGCCGCCGGCTGCAGAGTGACCGCATCCATCCCCCCTATCTGAGCTAAATACTCCCCCAGTTTGTACATCAACCGCAAGGCCCCCTGACACAACTCCTCCGGCTGGTAAGGGTGAAGTCGGGCCAGTCCAGGGAGCGAGGCTATCTCCTCGTTTACTTTAGGGTTGTATTTCATAGTACAAGAGCCCAAGGGGTAAAAGCCTGTGTCTACAGCGTAATTTAGCTGTGAAAGTCGGGTGAAATGTCTGACTATCTCCGGTTCACTTAACTCGGGCAGAGGCAATTCCTTGCGAAGGTATCTCTCAGGGATAAGCCTTTCCGGCTCCTCTTCCGGAATATCGCATCGGGGCAGTGAGACTCCTACCCTATCCTTCTCGCTTATCTCAAAAACTAACTTTTCTCTCATTGCTGTTCTCCAATCTCGCTCAGCGCCTCAACGAACTCGTCTATCTGTTCTTTTGTCCGTTTCTCGGTAACACAGACCAAAAGTCCGTTTTGGTGTTCGGGATAGAATATTTCCAGTCCTAACCCGCTAATTATTCTGCGCTTTAAGAGTATCTGATTGATCTTTTGGGGAGAAGTAGGGCAATTGA
>DAOWIT010000053.1 GCA_030640765.1 Candidatus Latescibacterota bacterium
CGAGTATAGGTGAGGTAGTCGTCCAGAGATTTCCTGTCGGGAAGTTGGGTGTTCTTTTCTTTCAAGGCCTTTTTGACATCCGCTCTTTGGCCAAGGGCAGTGAGAGTCAGTTGCACCGCGATAAAACGGTTGCAGCCTCTGTCTACAGAAAATAGATTGTAATATTCGGCTACCTCGCGGAAGTAGGACTCGATATCCCAAAGTCCATAGAATTCCATATACTGGGGGTGAAATATGAGCATCTGTTTTCCGTTCATATTGTCGGTAATGCAGCCATCGGTATCGATGGCCACCAAAAAATCTTTCCCCCGCTTGAACTCTTTTAGCTGTCTTTCTGGATTTTCTCTAATCTGTTCCTCGGTCAATCTGGATAGAACCATTTCCTATGTCCTTTTCTTCTAACATCTATCGGTCCGAAATTTAGCTCCTGTATCCCCGGGGCACGTATTCTCTGCACTTTCGGGAAGCGAGTATCTCTCTGAATTCTGTGAATCGAGGAAGTGCGTCACCGATTAAGGGCAGCGCCCAGTTTAGGAAGTCGTCGGTCACATCCACTTTGTCCGGGGCAATCCACTGCCTGGGGAACTCTCTCTCTGAGTTAGCCACTGTATTCAAAGGCACCTTGTCATATCTAATCCTGTAAGGACTGCCGGGTTCTCTTATTATGGTAGCCATAAATCCCCCCTCGCCAGCTAAGGCAAGTTTCACTGCGTATGCCCCCATCTGGTAAGCCTCTTTCAGGTCTGTTTCGGAGGCGTAGGCAATCTCCCGCCTCTGCCGGGTGCCCGGCCTTTCTGATCTGGCTATCCCCCGGACTGTCAGCCTGCTCTGCGCTCTACCCTGGGCGTCTTTTCTGTCCATCCCGTTGAGATAGTTCGTAACTACTTGCTCGACCGTCTTTTCTGCAGCACTGAACTCTGCGTTCCCAAAGCTGTCTCGCAAAATCCCCAGATCTCCCACCGAGACCCCTTCACCAATCACCACTATGCATCTTCCGAATTCTTCTATCCTCTCGTTTACCCTCTTGGTTATGAACTCTAAGATACCTTCATAATCATCCTTAGGTAGAGCTTCGGGCAGGATTATCACCAGGGGCATCTTCCTTTCCGGGTCTACCAGCCTGGCCGCCGCAGGGATAAAACCGATCTTTCTCCCCATCACCCCAATCACCAGCACAGGGTCACTGGTATAGCTCGCTTTATTTTCTTCGGTTGCTTCCAGAATGTTGATAGTCGTACTTCGGGCTGTGCTTCCGTAACCCGGATTGTGATCGCAAATGGCAAATGTGCCATTTTCTTGTAGAGGACCGCCCACATCGTTGTCAATCGTCTTGGGAATCCCGGTGCAAATCAGCTCCAGATCGTTTTCCTTAGCCAACATACTTATCTTATCAGCCGTATCCATTGAGTCGCCGCCGCCGCAGTAGAAGAAATAACCGATGTTGTGGGCCTTGAATACTTCCACAATCCTATTTAAGTCCTTGTCATTTCTTATCTTGTATCTGCAACTGCCGATAGTTCCTGCCGAGGGAGTCCGCTCTAACAGAGCTATTTGCTGGGGAGATTGGGTGGAGATATCAATTAACTCCTCTCGGAGAACACCGAGTATCCCCATCCTGGCCCCGTATATCTTGCCCACTTTGTTGGAAACAGCCAACTG
The DNA here is from genome assembly GCA_030640765.1 of Candidatus Latescibacterota bacterium. Lineage (GTDB taxonomy): Bacteria > Latescibacterota > MVCY01 > MVCY01 > MVCY01 > MVCY01. The sequence goes on from DAOWIT010000053.1 coordinate 1,660, forward strand.
ATCGATCGCTCCCCTAAGGCTGTTATTTATTACTGCGGTTGGGCCTCCCGACTGGGCGATAACTGCATTGCTTCCCATTCAAGCTCTCTTCCTGTCATTGTTGTCGGTATTGTCAAAAATCTGACCGCAGAGAATACAGACGCATTGTTGGGTTTCGTACCTCAACCCAACCTACAAATACTAATTATTTTGTTATCTCCCTTTCGGGACGATCGGCCAACATCCACTCTGTATGAAATTCTCTTATCTTCCCCTCATCAGTGGCCATAATTCCAGGATCTTCTGCACCTCTTGTCTTAAAGTAGCCATGAGCGCCAAAGTAGTCTCTCTGCAACGCCGCCACCTGGGCAGAAACCATTAGAGGAGTCACCAGTTGAAGGATATAGTCATAGGCGCTATCCATAGCCAGAGCAGGCACTCCTGCACTGTGAGCTATATGAATAAAACGCACCAAGTTATTTATATTTTCCTTGACAGTCTTGGCGAACCTGGGAGCAGCCAACAGATTCGGTATCTGGGGATTCTCTTCGTAAGCCTGGGTAATTTCATCTAAGAACTGGGCCCTGATTATGCAACCACCTCGCCACCCTCGAGTGATATTCCCCATATTGAGGTTGAAGCCGTAGTGTTCTGATGCCGCTTTCAATAAACTCAATCCCTGGGCGTAAGAAGCAATTTTGGCCACATACAAGGCATCGTGTGCGATCTGGACAAGATCGGTTTTCTTCACTTCCTCCCTTGCCTTTCCGAGATTCAAATCTTCGCTCATCTTCAGCCGCAACTCTTTATCTTGAGACATCTCCCGAGAGAAGACAGCCGCTGCAATGGTGGGAACAGGAACTAATAACTCTAAGGCGCTTTGTACCGTCCAGGTTCCCGTTCCCTTCATTCTGGTGATATCGGCGGTTCTATCTACCAGGTATTCATCTGTCTGCTTATCTTTTTCCCGCATACCATCCGCTGTAATCTCAATGAGATAAGAGTGAAGCACATCATTCTGTCCGTTCCACTTAGCCATAATGTCGGCGATCTGTTCTGAATTCATATTAGAAGCATTTTTAAGGGTCCAAACGGTTTCGCCGATCAGTTGCATATCGCCGTATTCAATCCCATTATGGGTCATTTTTACGAAATGTCCAGCGCCGTGGGGACCGATATAAGAGACACAAGGAACCCCATCTCCGGCTTTGGCAGCAATATCTTCAAACAGCTTCTCCACCAGTTTGTAGGCCTCTAACTGTCCCCCGGGCATAATTGCTGGCCCCTTCAGTGCCCCCTCTTCTCCTCCGGAAACGCCTGTGCCAATGTACAGAAACCCTTTTTCAGAAAGCTCAGTGTTTCGCCTCATTGTATCCTTAAAATAGGAATTTCCACCATCAATTATCAAATCGCCTTTGTCTAACAAGGGGAGGAGCTTTTCAATAAAGGCATCCACCGGAGCCCCTTCTTTCACCATAAGCATTATCTTCTTAGGCCGTTTCAATACATTGACTAAATCTTTCATGCTATAAGTGGGAAAGATATTTTTTTTCTTAGCTGGCCCTTCTGCAAAGACCTGGGTCTTGGAAGCTGTCCTGTTAAAAACAGCCACGCAGTAGCCCTTGCTTTCCATGTTAAGGGCTAAACTCCTCCCCATAACTTCCATCCCAATAAGTCCTATATCTGCTTTTTCCATATCTCGTCCCTCAGTCGTACTTCCAAAGTCTGTTTACACTCCTGAGAATGCATTAAATCCTCCGTCAATGGGGATGACTGTTCCCGTAACAAACCGGCTGGCATCGGCGGCAAGCCAAACACAAGCACCGATGAGCTCTTCCGGATCGCCAAACCTTCCCATCGGAGTATGGGCAATGATCGTCTCCCCCCTGGCAGTTAATTTTTCGTTCTCATCTAAAAGAAGATACCGGTTTTGCTCGGTGAGGAAAAATCCCGGAGCAATGGCATTTACTCTTATTTTCTTGTTATATTCTTGGGCGAAATGAACAGCCAACCATTGGGTGAAGTTGCTCACCGCTGCTTTGGCGGCCGAATACCCCGGTATTCTGGTCAGGGGGCGGAAAGCGCTCATAGAGGATATGTTAATAATTGAACCACCCTCTTTATTTCCCACCATAGTTTTTCCAAATACTTGAGCAGGTAAAATAGCCCCCCCGAAGAGATTCAGGGCTACAACCTTTTCTAATCCTTCAAAAGGCAAGTCAAAGAAGTTCATCTCATCAGATGTTGTCGCCCCCTTAACATTTCCGCCGGCAGCGTTGAGCAGTATGTCCACCTGGCCAAAATCTTTCATCACCTGGTCATGGCAGAGTTTTATCCTCTCGGTGTCCAGCACATCTATATAATAACCTTTAGCTCTTATCCGCTCGTTCAAGAGTTTCTCCACTACCTCCACAGTGTCTTTGATATCGCAGATGGCGATCTGAGCACCTGCTTTCCCCAATCCTTTGGCGATCACCGAGCCTAGTACACCTGCTCCACCGATAATCACCGCTTTTTTCCCGTTAAGAGCAAACATGTCCAGACTCATTTAAATCTCCTTACACAAATTTACCCAATGCTTTGAAGGATCAGGTTATCTCTTCTTGCTTGCCGCTGTCCGGTCGGCCATTCTGCCTCCGTGACTTCGAAAGGTGCGGGTGGGGGAGAACTCGCCCAATTTATGGCCTACCATATTCTCAGTGATATAGACGGGAATGAACTTATTCCCATTATGCACCGCCAGAGTGTATCCTACGAATTCCGGCGAAATTGTCGAACGCCTAGCCCAAGTTTTGATAACCTTCTTCTCACCCGTTTCACTTGATTTGCGAATCTTCTCAAGAAGCTTGGGGTCAATATAAGGACCCTTCTTAATAGAGCGTGCCATCTGTTATTGTCCTCTTCTCTGAACTATCAGTTTATCGGATGATTTCCCTTTCTTTCTCGTCTTATACCCCTTGGTGGGTTTACCCCAGGGAGTGCATGGATGCCGGCCACCAGAGCTTTTGCCCTCTCCCCCTCCCATAGGATGATCAACGGGGTTCATTGCCACACCTCTGGTCTTTGGCCTCTTCCCTAACCATCTGGTTCTGCCCGCTTTGCCTAATTGAACATTCCCATGTTCTGCGTTGCCAACCTGCCCCACAGTAGCATAGCAATCCAGACTTACTGCCCGCACTTCCCCAGAGGGCAATCTCACCTGGGCATAGTTCCCCTCTTTCGCCATCAGGCGTACCGATGTACCTGCTCCCCGGGCCAATTGTGCCCCCTTGCCCGGAATCAGCTCAACACAGTGAATTACTGCGCCCAGAGGGATTCTCCTTAAGGGTAAAGCATTGCCTATTTTAGCTTCAACGTCTTCTCCTGAAATAACCGTATAATTATCCTTCAATCCTATGGGGGCAATAATATACCTTTTCTCTCCGTCGGCATAGACCAACAGAGCCACACAAGCCGATCGATTTGGGTCGTATTCAATAGAACGTACCCGGGCAGGAATTCCTCTCTTATCCCTCTTGAAATCCACAATCCGCAGTAGGCGCTTATGCCCTCCCCCTCTGTGCCTCAAAGTAATTCTACCTAAGTTATTCCTTCCTCCCGTTTTTTTCACTGGCACAAGTAACGACTTCTCTGGTTCAGTCCCTGTCAGTTCTTTAAACGACAGACTTGTCTTAAATCTAAGTCCAGGAGTGATTGGTTTGTATTTCTTAATTGGCACTCTTACTATACCTCCTCGAATAATTCTATACTATCTCCCTGTTTAAGGGTGACTATAGCCTTCTTTCGATCCGGTCTTCTTCCCTCAAATCTCCCAAATCGTCTGGGTTTCCCATGGATGGAAATAGTCCGTACCTGGGTAACACCTACACCAAAGATCTCCTCTATTGCTTTCCCTATTTCAATCTTATTAGCGTTCTTGGCTACTTCGAAGACATATTTGTTCTGTAAGTCCCTTAATTTCATTGCCTTTTCTGTAACCACTGGACGAATTACGAGTTTTCTGGCTTCGTTCATTCCAACAATACCCCCTTGATCTCCTCCAGTCCGCTTTTAGTCAGAAGTAAGGTCTTCGAATCCAGCAAGTCATAAGTACAAACATCCTTAGCTAACTTCAGCCTAAGGTAAGGGAGATTACGGCAAGACTTAATAAGTTCAGCAGATTCACTCCCAGTTAAGAATAACACCTTCTGGCCGTCTTCAATTCCCACCATCCCGAGCAACTGGGTAATTTTCTTGGTCTTCGGTTCAGAAAGCGAGGGATCTTCAATCACAATTATCTGTCCCTGCTTTGCCTTTAAAGAGAAAGCGGATCTTAGGGCCAATCGCCTAAGTTTCTTGGTGACCTTTAGATGATAAGGATGAGGATGGGGGCCAAAGGCCACACCACCTCCCACCCAGATCGGGGACGCAACTGTACCTGCCCTGGCTCTTCCGGTTCCTTTTTGCCGCCAGGGCTTACGGCCACTGGCTTTTACATCAGATCGCCCTTTCGTGGAAGCAGTACCCTGTCTGCGATTGGCCAAATATCCTTTCACTGCCATCCAGAGGGCATGTGAGTGGGGTCGGATACCGAATATTTGTCCAGGTAACTGTACTGTCCCCGCTTCTTGTCCTTCCGGGGTGAAGATCTTGATTGCTGTATTCATACTCTTCCCCATTTAGGTACTGCGTCTCAGGAAAATAATTCCATTCCTCGGTCCTGGTATGGCACCTTTAACTATTACTAAATTCCTTTCTAAGTCAACTTCAAGCACTTCTAAGTTTTTCACGGTCACATTTTCAGCACCCATCCTGCCGGCCATCCGCTGTCCTTTCCACACCCGTGATGGTGAAGAGGAAGCCCCGATAGAACCAGGCGCTCGGTGCCGATCTGACTGGCCGTGAGTCTTGGGCCCACCGGCAAAACCCCATCTTTTAATGCTTCCAGCAAACCCTTTACCTTTGGACACCCCTTGAATGTCCACCTTCTCTCCCACCTTAAAGATCTCTACCTTGACCCAATCTCCGGGTTTGAGCTGCTCTTTCCCCTCAGTGTGAAATTCTTTCAACACTTTCATTGGAGGGACCTTCGCCTTCTCGAAGATAGCTC
>DAOWIT010000063.1 GCA_030640765.1 Candidatus Latescibacterota bacterium
ACTGTGTGACAGTTTTCATTGCCCCCCCATCACTGGAGAGCTTAGAAAAGAGACTGAGAAACAGAGGGACAGACTCTGAGGAATTGATCAGACAAAAGCTACAAGATGCGCTTCGAGAAATGGCTAAAATTCCTGGATACGATTATCTGATTATCAACGACGACCTGGACACAGCCGTTAAACAATTACAAGCCGTTCTGGAGGCGGAGAGATGTCGAACTAAGAGAGCTCAGTATTCAATAACTGCTTAATCCCAGGAAGAATAAAACCAATGGAGAGAATATGGCGGTGATTCCTGTTGAGAAGTTAGAAGAGAGCGGAGCTAATCTATACGAGGTAGCAATAACAGCGGCGAAGAGAGCTAAAATGTTAAGTGAACTTAAGGGAGAACCAGGAACAGAGGAATCTACAGAAAAAGAAGTAAAACCAGCTATCCAAGCGTTAGAAGAGCTTGCTGAGGGGAAGATAAAATGTGTCTTTCCGATAGAGAAAGGGGAGTAAAACCTCTGAATGCCAGAAAAATCATAGTGGGGGTCACCGGTTCTATTGCAGCTTATAAGTCGGCAGAGCTGGTGAGAAAGTTAAAGCAACAGGGATGCGAAGTGACAGTAGTTATGACTCCAGCTGCCACTGAGTTTATTACTCCTCTCACCCTGGAGACTCTCTCGGGCAGGCCGGTGGCCACTGAGTTTTTCCCTGCTGCCAGGAGGCCAGAGGTTCTCCATATCTCTCTTGCCCAGTGGGCAGACCTTCTGGTAGTGGCCCCCGCCACTGCAAATGTCATTGGGAAGGTGGCGGCTGGAATAGCCGATGAGCTGTTGGCGACTGTGATTATGGCAACAGAGGCCCCGGTGCTCTTTGCCCCAGCTATGAACGCCGCTATGTACAGCAATCCGATTCTGACGGCAAATATCTCCCGGCTCCGCCAGTATGGCTACCAATTTGTTGAACCAGAGGCAGGAGAATTAGCCTGCGGAGGGATAGGTACGGGACGATTGGCACCGATAGAGACGATTTTGGAAGCCATAGAAGGACTCTTGAGCTGCTCGCCCCAGGGGACAGAGAAGCTTATCCAACGGGGCTCATCAGAACTCTCAGGTAAGAAAGTCTTGGTGACCGCGGGCAGGACAGAAGAGGACTTAGACCCGGTACGATTTCTCACCAATCGTTCCAGCGGTAAGATGGGATATGCCTTAGCTTCTGAGGCCGAAAAACGAGGAGCTGAGGTTATCTTGGTTAGTGGACCTTCCAGTTTACCTTCTCTTCCAGGGGTTCGCCTCATCTCTGTCCGCAGTGCTGAACAGATGAGCCGGGAGGTGAAGCAGTGGTTTCCCCGATGCGATGTTCTGCTTATGGCAGCGGCGGTGTCGGACTTCCGTCCCCGAAATAAGACAACCAGCAAGATCAAGAAACAAGAAGGCCTGCTGCTGGAACTGGAGAAGACCCCTGACATACTCCTTGAAATCAAATCCTTAAAGGGAGATAAGGGTGTGGGGGGATTTGCCTTAGAGACAGAAGATGGTCTGACCAATGCCCGCCGGAAGCTGAAAAGCAAAGGGCTTGACTTTATTGTACTGAATGCCCCGACTGCCTTGGGGGCGGATGCCAATCAGGTGACTGTTCTTGGTGCTGATGGGAAAACAGAGCGGCTTTCTCAAATGAGCAAGCTGGAGGTTGCCCGGGGAATCTTGGACAGGGTGGTCGGACTTCTCAGGACTAAGTGCTCTGATTCGTAAATTCGGTGACGTATTTTATTGGCTTGATAGAGACTCTTCACGGAGCTTGTCCTGAGCGAGATTCTTCAGTCGCTATCGCTCCTTCAGAATGACAGTAAGCGAAGGATTCAGAGTGACAAACGCCGTCATTCTGAGGCGCAGCCGAAGAATCTCCTATGATCAGGTTAGGCCATAATATTTATGAAAACGTGTTCTTAGTCTCGCCACTTGAGAGATATTCGGAGTTACCGCTTCAGCGGTTTATAAACCCGTGAACGGGTAACTCCCAACACTTTACAAAGGTTCACCATCGAGTAGTTTCAGGTTATTCTCCGTATTGTAGTCTATCGGCTAAGATCTCAGGCAGCCCGGCAGCCCGGATAGCTGCCTGGGCCCCTGATATGTCATACTCTACTCGCTGTATTCTTACTTCAGAGGTCTCAGTGTCTAACAGGGCAAAACAAGCCCTGGGGTCGCGGTCGCGAGGCTGCCCTATGCTGCCAGTGTTTATAATATACCTTGAGTCAGAGAGTATCTGTATTCGATCGGAGAAATCCCACAGAAGTCCCCCTGGTCCCTGGATAAAGGTCATAGGCCGATGAGAATGGGCAACGAAACAAATATCGCCTTCAAAATAGCTGAACGCAGTTAATGCGTCGTAGGGAGAGAGGATATAGTCCCACAGTTCTGGTCTTTGGGGTGTAGAGTGAACCAGATTAGAGGAACCCATCTTCAACCAAAGGGGCAGAGTTTTCAGGTACTGTTTGTTCTCCTCTGATAGGTGTCTGGCTGTCCACCGAACAGCTTCACTCGCATGAGGGTTGAAATTGGAGATATCGGTCAGCTCCACGGCAGCGTAGTCGTGGTTTCCCGCTACTGTCTTATCTGTCAGGTTACGAACTAAGCGTACACATTCATTAGGATTAGCCCCATAACCGACAACATCGCCCAAACAGAGGTATTGGTCAATCTGACAGTTCTCCAGTGTCTTCAGAACCGCCCTCAGTGCCTGCAGGTTTCCGTGGATATCCGAGATCAGAGCATAGCGCATCCTATCTAATCCAGTAGAGAAAGATGAAAGATAAAAGAAGAAAGATAAAAGATGAAAGATGAAAGATAAAAGATGAAAGATGAAAGATGAAAGATGAAAGATGAAAGATGAAAGATGAAAGATAAAAGATAAAGCGAGATAAGGGTGTTTTTGATTTGACGAAGATAGATCCAAAAATATTCTTCAATTCTTCGGATTCCTGGATCAATGCGTTTAATTCTGCAGAGCTACCAATCCCCACAGTCTTGATGATCCTCAGCCAATAATTACTTTCCCGCGCTTCTCGTAACACTATACCGATCTTATAATAGAAATCCTCTTTTGAGCTTGACGCTTGACTTTCCTCATAATTGGCTCCCACAGAGGTGGCCGATTTGGCCAATTGATACCGAATGACATCATTTTCTTTTGAATACGGTATACTTTTCAAAAACTTGATGACCCTCACTGCAAAATTGAACGTTCTCTCTAATAAATCTATATCGCGCATCTTTTCTCTCTGCTTTTTCACTTTTATCTTTTATCTTTCATCTTTTATCTTTTCACTTTTATCTTTCATCTTTTCACTTTCATCTTCAGATTTGATTATCCCTTCTCTCTTTGCGATGGCGTCCAGGATGCCGTTCACAAACTTCACTGCTTTTTCTCCACTGAAGGCTCGGCTCAGTTCAATAGCCTCATTTATGGAGACTTTCGGGGGAATCTCTTCCGAACCGAACAGTTCAGCCAATCCTATACGCAGCGCAATTCTCTCTATGCGTCCGATGCGGGAGACCTTCCAATTCAGAGCAGCACTGGCTATCATCTCGTCGAAGCGCTGGTGATCAGTTAAGACGTTTCTGCAGAGCCTCAGGGCGAAATTTTGCAGCTGCTCCGGGAGATTTTCTCTCTGAGCCAGGTCGGCAACAGCTAATTCAATAGGATCACCGGAGCTTTCCACCCAATAGAGGGCTTGAAGTGCAACTTGTCTGGCTGTTCTTCTATTTGCCATTCTCTCCTGTGGTCAGATTTTACTAACCAGATCCGCCATCTCAATTGCCCCCAGAGCAGCATCCCAGCCCTTGTTGCCCGCTTTTGTACCTGCTCTCTCGATGGCCTGCTCGATAGTATCAGTGGTCAAGACACCAAAGGCGATGGGCATCCCGGTCTCCAGAGAGACCTTCGCTACACCCTTGGAGACCTCCGAGGCGATATACTCGAAGTGGGGAGTAGCCCCTCGGATTACCGCTCCCAGACAGATCACCGCGTCATATTTTTCGCTCTGGGCAAGCCTTTTTGCTACAAGTGGCATCTCAAAGGCGCCGGGGACCCAGACGATGTCGATTTTCTCCTCATCACATTCGTGCCGCCTAAGGCAGTCCAGTGTTCCGTCTAACAGCTTAGCCGAGATGAACTCATTGAATCTGCTTACCACAATGCCGAAGCTCTTGCCCCGAGCAGTGAGTTTCCCCTCATAAGTATTTGGCATTTTTTGACTCTCCTTTCTTAGCAACTTTACCTTACCGGAAAGGTTCATGGTATTCAGGTAAAAGCGGGTTAAAGGATATGGCCCAATTTGTCTCTTTTTGTTTTCAAATACTCAATGTTTATCTTATTGGGAACGATCTGGATTGGCACGCGCTCTACGATTTCGAGGGCATATCCAGCCAATCCGATTAATTTTTTGGGGTTGTTAGTTAGCAGTCTGATTTTCTTTATTCCCAGGTCAACGAGGATTTGGGCACCGAGTCCGTAATCTCTGAGGTCAGGGGGAAAGCCGAGTTTTATGTTGGCCTCTACGGTATCGTAGCCTTCATCCTGAAGCTGATAGGCGTGAATCTTATTGGCCAGGCCGATTCCCCTGCCTTCCTGACGCATATAGATAAGTGCCCCCCGGCCTTCTCTTTCAATCATCGTCAGGGATTTTTTCAGTTGTTCCCCACAATCACAGCGCTTAGAGTGGAAAACATCGCCGGTTAGGCATTCGGAGTGGACTCTCACCAGAATGCTTTCCCCGGAGGCCACATCGCCTTTCACCAGTGCCAAGTGGTGATGCTCATCGATAGTGGTTTCGTAAAGATAGAGGTCGAATTCGCCGAACTCTGTGGGCAAGTTTGTTTTGACTACACATCGCACCAGTTTCTCGGTGCGGCGTCGGTATTCGATAAGGTCTTTGATGGAAACCATCTTCAAGCCAAGTTTGCTTGCTATCTTACGCAGTTGTGGCACCTGGGCCATAGTGCCGTCATCGGCCATAATCTCACACAGTACGCCTACAGGTTGAAATCCGGCCAATCGTGCCAGGTCCACTGTTGCCTCCGTGTGTCCAGCCCTTTTTAAGACTCCACCAGATTCTGCCCGCAAGGGGAACACATGCCCCGGCCGGGCGAAATCTTCTGGTCGGGCATCCGGGTCGATGAATTTTTGGATAGTGACCGCCCGGTCATGGGCAGATATCCCGGTAGTCGTTCCCTCAACGGCATCGATGGTGATGGTGAAGGGTGTGCCGTGGAGTGCGGTGTTTTTGGAGACCATCATCTCCAGGTCGAGTTTTTCCAGTTTCTCTTCAGTGGTAGGCAGACAGATCATGCCTCGGCCGAACTTGGTCATAAAATTAACAGCCTCGGGCGTGATCCTCTCAGCGGCCATGATGAAATCGCCCTCATTCTCGCGGTTTTCATCGTCCACCACGATGACTACCTTACCTGCTCTGATATCCTCTATTGTCTTCTCAATTTTGTCGAAGTCCGGCATCTAACCCTCACCTCTTTGGTTCTCATACTTATAGGGGAAGCATTAAAATCCCACCTGCTGTAGCCACTGTTGAGTGATTTTGGGCTCGGTCTCACTTTCTGCCAGTTTTGCTATGTATCTGGCCAATATGTCGGTCTCCAAGTTCACTGTCGTCCCGGGAGGTTTTAAACGAATAGTGGTATTCTGCCAGGTGTAGGGGATAATGGAGACGGTGAACAGGGTGTCGGAGACAGAGACCACGGTGAGACTGATCCCATCCACTGCGATGGAGCCTTTAGGAACTACATATTTCTCAAGTTCCTCAGTTGCCCTTATGGTGAGCACGCTGTTGCCCACGCGTTGTTGGCGGCCTACGATCTCGCCCACTCCGTCTATATGTCCGGTAAGCAGGTGACCGCCCAGCCGGTCAGAGAACCGCAGGGCAGGCTCTAAATTGACCAGGCTACCGGGTTTCAGACTGCACAGGGTGGTCAACCGGAGCGTCTCAGCCACCGACTCAATGGCAAAGCACCCGTCGCTGAGATCCACTATTGTCTGACAGGCGCCGTCGATGTTGATACTGTCGCCAGGGCTGGCGTTCTCAACTACCTTCTGAGCTTTTACTGTCAGCTTCTGGAACTGACCCCGACGCTCTACCCGCACCACCTCTCCTATCTCTTTGATTATCCCGGTGAACAA
>DAOWIT010000011.1 GCA_030640765.1 Candidatus Latescibacterota bacterium
AAGGGGATCTTCCAGCCAATATAACCCTTATACAGGAGAAAACAGGCGCCGGCCAACAGCAGAACCACAGAGGTCTCCCCCAGGCATCCTCCACATTTTCCCCAAAACAGCTGCCAGTGAGCAGAGGCAGAGTGCAGCTGCATAAGCGCCTGCTTTGCCTGGGCCAATTGAGCAGATGTGGCTGTGGCATCGGCCAAGATCCGGTGGCTATCCTGCAGCACACTCAAGGGAGTGGCACTGGTCACAGCATCTATAGCCGATTTGGTGCCGCCCCGAGGAACCAGCCAGTCAGTGGTCATATGCACAGGCCAGGAGGCCATCAGGAACGCCCTCCCTACCAGGGCCGGATTCAACGGATTCTGTCCCAAGCCGCCGAAGACCTGCTTGCCGATAAAAACCGCAAAGGCAGAACCAATCGCCGGCATCCACAAAGGGACACCTGCAGGCAAAACAAAAGCTAACAGGAGACCGGTAACCGCAGCACTGCCGTCGGTCACAGTCACCGGTCTCCCGAATAATCTCTGTACAACCGCCTCAGTGCCCACTGCTGAAACCAAGGCAACTACGATGATCCACAAGACCCTTGGGCCGAAGAAATAGACTGCCCCCGCCGCCGCTGGAACCAAAGCAGCTAAGACAGAATACATAATCTTGGTCACAGAGGTATCAGCCCGAATATGAGGAGGCGCTGAGACGGTGAACTTTATCTCTGCTGAGGTTTTTTCTTCCAAAAATCACACTCCTTTCTCTTTTCCGGCGAGGCGAATCTCTTGCTTAGCGTATTTTATCAAATGAATGAGATTTATCTTAGCAGAACAGACATAGGCACAACAGCCGCATTCTATGCAGTCCAAGATCCCGTATTCCTGGGCCTCGCTGAACCGCTGGTGCTCCACCAGTTTGCCTATTATATTGGGCATAAGCCCTATAGGACAGCTCTCTACGCATTTTCCACAGGAGATACAAGGCTGAGAAGGCGGTGATGGAGAACTTTCTGCGGTAAGCACCAGAATGCCAGAGGTACCTTTGATTACCGGGATTTCGTCGGTGTATTGTGCCACTCCCATCATCGGCCCACCCACAACCAATTTCTTCACTCCAGATTGGTAACCACCACACTGATCGATTAGCTCCCGCACCGGAGTACCTATTCTCACCCACATATTTTGCGGTTCTTCGACCCCCGGGCCGGTTACTGCGACCACCCTCTCAATCAAGGGCTTGTTCAGGCTAACGGCTTCGCTTATGGCGAAGGCTGTAGCAACATTCTGTACAACACAGCCTACATCCATAGGAAGCCCGCCAGAGGGGACTTCTCTTTTGGTGATGGCGTGGATCAGTTGTTTCTCAGCCCCCTGGGGATATTTCACCTTCAGGGGAATGATACTGATCAACTCGCTGCCGTCGACCGACTGTTTCAACCGGGCAATTGCATCGGGCTTGTTGACCTCAATAGCGATGTGAGCGCTATGACATCCGAGGATTTTGAGGATTACCTTCAGCCCATCTACGATCTTCTCAGGAAACTCCAGCATCAGGCGATGGTCGCAGGTGAGGTAAGGCTCGCATTCGGCACCGTTGAGAATTACCGTGTCAATCTGTTTTCCCTTAGGGGGAGAGAGTTTCACATGGGTGGGAAAAGCTGCACCTCCCATTCCGGCCACACCTGCTTTAGATATTGCCTCCCGCATCTGGGCAGGGCTTAGATTGTCGATGTCTACTGGTTCGCCTATACCCTCTTCCCAAACATCCGTGCCATCCGATTCGATCACCACCATCTCTGCCTGCCGGAACAGCGGGTGAGGGAAAAGCCCTACATCCACCACCTTCCCAGAAACAGAGGCGTGAACCGGCAAGGAGATAAATCCCGAGGCCTCCCCTATCACTTTACCGGTCTTGACTGTATCTCCCTTTTTCACTAAAGCCTTGGCTGGAGCCCCGGTATGCTGCTGAAGAGGAATGAATACTTTCTGGGGAAGAGGTACTCGCACTATAGCCTTCCCGGCTGTTGGCTCTTTAAACCCAGAAGGATGCACTCCTCCATTGAAACTTCTCTGTTTGGCCACTCAAGGACTCCGTTTTACTCGAACTGTTTCCCCGGGCTTAGCAGAAAGCATCTCTGCCGCACTGGCACAGTTGGCTGAAACATCCAGAAAGCCCGAGCTTCCAATTACTACCAATAACTCCCCCTGGGGAACATCAGAATATGTATGGCAGATCCGATTGAGGATTTTGTCTTTAATAATAATTTGAAACTCCTCCTTATCTCTGCCCACAAAGCCTTTCAAGGTCTCCTCAGAGATGTTGGTCACTAAGTTGCCGAAACGGTCTATGTGGATGATCTCACCCTCCAGGATATTTTCCTTTATCTCCGGTCCAGTGAAGGGAAAACGCACATAGCGATTTATCTGTTCCCCAAGTTGAGAAGGAGGTGTCCCCTTGGAAAGGTACGCCGCAGCAGGAGCGAATATGTCCCTCCCGTGGAAGGTATTGCTTACTTTCGGCAGAAAGAATTGGGGATTGGAGATCTTGAACACCTGGAACTCCTGTTCTCTTTCGTAGATGAGACTGAACACCCCGTTATCCGGCCCGACAAACAGATACCTTTCCGTCTCTACTATTATTGGGTTTCTCTTGCCGCCTACTCCGGGGTCAACCACCACTAAGTGTACTGTGCCAGAAGGAAACCATCTGTAGGCGCTTAGGAGGAGAAAGGCCGCCTCCCTGATTTGCCGAGGTGCGATCTCATGAGTGATATCCACTAAACACACTGAGGGATTGATTCCTAAGATAACACCTTTCATTACACCCACATAGTTATCTCTGGTTCCAAAATCGGTGGTGAGGGTGATTACTGACATTGAAACTCAGCCTCCGAGCTACGGATGAAAGACCCAATGTATTGGGTTAAGGATTGAGTCTATCCTATTCTTTGTTTGTGGCTGTCAGTGTGGAAATTCATTTTCATCGGATCCCTATCTCATAACAGCGAGCTTGCCAAAGACAAAATCCAAGGCCTCTTCTCCAAAGACAGAGATTTTGTAAACATAAAGTCCGCTGGAAACATTCCCACAGTCCCAGGCAACCTCATTCACCCCCTGATTCGCCCCATAGTGGATGTCGTCACGAAATCTGAGATCTCTGGGAATTTGCTTC
>DAOWIT010000044.1 GCA_030640765.1 Candidatus Latescibacterota bacterium
CAACTCTTAGTTCAACCGAAAGCAGTGCAGCCAAGTCGGCTCTTGTAATCCGGCGTTTTACACCGACCTGCATCGCTATCTTTGTCTGTGGAGCGGCGTTTAATATCTTTTGTACAGTCTCCAGTTCATAACTGGCTCGGTCAAAAAAATGTCCCCTTCGTTCAGCAACTCGTTTGTAGGCCTTTGCCGCTTTTGAGAACTGGTAGACAGATTTATAACTCTCTCCTTGATAGAAGTGGGCAGCGTCATTTTCTGGCGCCAGCTCGAGCGCCATTTCATAGTTGTTTAATGCCTGTACCAGCCAGTCAGGACGGTTTCTACACTTATTGAGAATGCGGCCTTCGGCGATATAGGCATCAATGCATCGGCTGTCCTTTCGTTTTGCTTCTCTGATATGCTGAAAGGCAGACTCGCACTCTTCTCGTTCCAGTGCCACCAGGGACATACCCACATACGGCGCTGCAAAATCCTTATCCAAACTCTGGGCCTTTTTGAACTCTACCAAAGCTCCATCTAAATTCCCCACCTCTAATTTTTGCATCCCTTGGGTGTAGTGGGTATGAGATAGGGTAGGGGAGGGGAGTTTCCTGCCTGGCCTGAGTGCGCAGCCGGAAAGTATCAGGAAAAGTGAGACAAGGACAATAGTTAATCTTTTGGAAGACAAAGAGGTTGTTCCCCTTTCTAATCGTTATCCAGTACTACTATCACTTTGCCTTGACGGAGGAAGTTGAGATTGTTCTCGGTGTAGTGGAGAATCATAGCCGTTGCGTTGGAGATAGTGAGATCAGTTTTCCTTTCTCCGATAACCATCAGGGCTTTGACCACCAAGGGATTTTGACCGATCCGGCTGTCTGTTATTGCCTGTTGTAAGTCTTTCGAGTATTTTACTATACCCTGAGAGACAGCAACTCCTCTGTCTATGAAGCCCACACCGTAAACCTGCTCTCCTTCGTTGCTCACTATCTTGGGGGCTAGAGCAGGCTGGACTCCCAGTCCTTGAACATCAACAACTAATCCAGTGTATTCTTGACCGCCAAAGGTTGGTAGGGAAAAGAGATATTTTGGGAAGGGTTTGTCGAGTGGCCATGGATGCCCACACAGAGGGCAATGTAGGGTGTCTATTGCAACTGGGTTCCCCCCTCCGGTAAGTGGAAGCAGCAGCTCGGCCAACTCCCCGGTGAAAGGAAGCTGAATATCTACCTCCACTGAGAGATCAGACATATACCGGATGTCCACTTCCTTGGCATTTTTGGTCAGCTCTTTTACTCGAGAGGTCAACAGACTGTCAGCGGCTAATGTGTCTTGAACGGTCATATTAGAGGTGAGGTTTAGGTCCTCTATTGTGCCAAGCAGCAACTCTGCCGCTGTTTCTCTGGCTTTTTCTAAAGCATACTCCTTTTGAACAGGGTAAGATAAAGTGGTGTCGGGAATACCAATTCCCGTTGCCCCGATTGTATAGTTTTGCCAGTCAACCCAGGTGGGTTTTTCCTCGTTTTGGGAATGAACAATACCAGAAACACCAAAGGTCCCGCAGATGAGCAGTAGAAAAAGCCAACGGGAGCCACTAACGAGAAGCCAGTTAAGTTTGGTCTTGTCGAAAGTTGTAGATAGATTTTGCATTTCGATTACCTCCAGACAGACAAAAGGCATTATCAAATTCGCGCCGTTCATTTCGTTAGGGATAATGCCAAAGGAAAACCACAGGTGAAACTGTGGTTTCAAGATCCGTGCTCCAAACAGCAGGTTTGGAGCGGGAGACGGGACTCGAACCCGCGACATCGAGCTTGGGAAGCTCGCGTTCCACCACTGAACTACTCCCGCCTTATGAAGGTATAAAAGATAAGATATTTCAACCGTCGTGTCAAGAAAAAATCACAGTCAAGAAGTTCTAATATCACTTCTATCAGAGCTACCAAAGCACAAGACTCATCAGTTCCTCTGCAAAGATGATTTCGCCTGGGTAGATGCGGGCGATATCTCCTATCCCTTTTTCTCTCGAGCCCGGCTCCGTTAGATGGACGCCAGTGTGAGTGAGGATTAATTTCTTAACACTGGACTCCCGCGCCATCTTTGCTGCATCGAGGGTTCCTGTCTGACCGGGTGCTTCGCCATTCTGCTCCATCGTCTCCTGGTGATCCCAACAATTAACGACAAGAACGTCAGCCCCATGGGCAAGCTTACTGACCGACTCACAAGGGTCTGTATCGCCAGCAAATACGATGCTCCTCTCGTCTGAATCAACGCGGTAGGCAAGCGATTCAAGCCAAGGCTGGACATGCTGGGCGTGCGCAGC
>DAOWIT010000070.1 GCA_030640765.1 Candidatus Latescibacterota bacterium
ATGGAAGGATTGGGGTTTTCAATGGTAGAGGTGCTCTCGCCCTGTCCGATTAACTGGGGTCTCACCCCGGTGGAGGCAATGAAGTGGATCGATGAGAAGATGATCCCTTACTTCCCCTTGGGGGAATTTAAGAGCCCGAATTCACGAGGATAAAGATGGGAATTACACTTAAAATACTTCAAATCCAAAGAGCGGCTCGAAGGGAACAGTTAGAACTTGTCCTGGAAGATAACTGAGGCAATCTAATGTCCAAGGTCAAGGAAATTCTGCGAAGAAAGAAAGATAGGAGAGAAGTGAAACAATCGCGTTATTAATCGGCTTATCTTCACAAGAGGAGTGAACAAGGCAATTCTTCTTTACAGATTTTGGAAGCGCTGTCTATGGTAAGGTATTTCCTGGAATGCAAGATAGGTTTTAGCAGTCAAAAACCCCATCCTATTTCTCAGTCTAAAACTTACCATATCCTTAACACCAAGATAACTCTATAGCCATGGAAACTAAACTTATCATCGCAGGCCACGGCGGCCAGGGGATTATCCTGATGGGAACTCTTTTGGCCCACGCCGGAATGGAAGAGGGCAAACAGGTCACCTTCTTTCCCTCCTACGGACCGGCAATGCGGGGAGGAACTGCTAACTGCTCCGTGGTCATCTCCTCTGAGGAGATCGCCTCCCCGGTGGTAACCCAGCCAGACATTTTAGTGGCAATGAACGAACCCTCGCTGGTAAAGTTCGAACCCCAGGTCGCCCCTCAGGGCAGACTGTTTATCAACCAGTCATTAGCCTCTTGCGACCCTCAGCGCAGCGACCTGGAGGTGGTCAAAGTGCAGGTCACTGAACTTGCCAGTCAACTGGGTAACCTGCGGGTGGCAAATATGGTTATGTTGGGCGTTTTAGTTGGCAAAACCGGGATTGTCGCCCTGCCCACAGTTGTTCAAAGCCTTAAATCTGTATTGCCCCGGAGACGATGGGAACTGCTGGAACTCAACGAAAAAGCCCTCCAGAAGGGCAGAGAACTTTCAGAAGACCTTATGTGAGGATCTTAATCTTGAAAATATGAGCGAGTTGAGAGGAAGAATAGAGGGGATTCTGCCGTTAGTATCTAAACCGGCCAGATATCTGGGCAATGAGTTAAATGTCATCCGTAAAAATCATTCTCTGGTGAAAATCAAGCTGGTGCTGGCCTTCCCAGATGTCTACGAGATTGGCCAGTCCTACACCGGATTCCATATCCTTTATCATATCGTTAATCAGCGGACAGACGCGTTGGCTGAAAGGACTTTCGCTCCCTGGCCAGATATGGAAAAACTGATGCGCCAGGAAGATATTCCCCTGTTCTCTCTGGAATCAGCTACTCCGCTTCGCCGTTTCGACATAGTGGGATTTACCCTTCAGCATGAGTTGAATTACACTAACATTCTTAATATGCTGGATATAGCAGGGATACCCCTATGGTCAAAGGAAAGGGGTGAACAGGATCCTCTGGTTTTAGGGGGTGGGCCTTGCGCTTTTAATCCGGAGCCTTTGGCAGATTTTTTCGACGCCTTTGTTGTCGGTGATGGGGAAGAGGTATTAGGGGAGCTCATTGACTTATTGCAGACGGTTCAAGGGACAAGCAGACCCGAGAAACTCAGGCAACTGGCAGGAATAGAAGGGATTTATGTCCCCACTCTCTATCGAGTAGACTACGACGGTGAAGGCAACTTCAAAGGGATTTTTTCCACCGATCCTCCAGCCTCTGAGCACATCCGGGCCAGAGTTGCCGAACTGAAGAGGGATAACTATCCTCTTCGTCCTCTGGTCCCTTTAACTCAGATCACCCACGATCGGCTGTCGGTGGAGATTATGCGGGGCTGTACCCGTGGTTGCCGTTTCTGCAGTGCGGGGATGACCTACAGACCGGTTCGGGAGAGGCCGGTAGACGATTTGGTGGGGCAAATCAGGCAGGCAATCGACGCCTCCGGCTGGGAGGAAGTGTCGCTGCTGTCCCTGTCTACATCTGATTACAGTGAACTTAGCCAACTTCTCTCTCAACTCAACCCTTTGCTAACTTCCAGGAGATTGACCCTCTCGCTTCCCTCTATCCGGATGGACAACTTTACCCTGAAGCTGGCCCGGTCGATCCAGGGGGTTCGCAAGGCCGGCTTGACCTTCGCTCCTGAAGCCGGAACCCAGAGACTCAGAGAGGTGATCAATAAGAACCTGGACGAGAAAGAGCTTTTAGAGACTATCAGAACTGCTTACTCCGCTGGCTGGGGATCGGTCAAGCTCTATTTTATGATTGGGCTTCCTACCGAGACTTATGAAGATTTAGATGGGATAGTGGATCTGGTGAAGAAGATCGTCCACATCGGCAGACGACAGGGCGGTAAAGGCTTACATATCAGTATCTCCCCGTTTTCTCCCAAACCCCATACCCCGTTTCAGTGGGATGCCCAGGAGAGCGTGGAGCAGCTCAGGGAAAAATCGCATTACCTGCGAGACCGTATTCGCTGGAAGAGTGTACGGTTGAAGTGGCGAGAACCAGAAGTATCGTTCATAGAGGCGGTTTTCGCCCGGGGGGGGAGAAATCTCTCCCAGGTCTTATGGGAGGCGTGGACCAATGGGGCCAAGTTCGACAGCTGGACAGACTCCTTCGACTTCCGGCGCTGGATGGATGCCTTTCAGAAAACAGGTATTGACCCTTACCGGGAGGTGGGGATAAGACAACCTGATGCGCCTTTGCCCTGGGACCATATCTTTCCGGGGGTGACAAAGGAGTTCTTGAAAAAAGAGCGGGAGAAGGCTTTCATCCCGGAGCAGACCCCCGACTGTCGCACTGGCTGTGTGGAGTGTGGACTTCCTGCCCCACTGAGAACAAAACAGAGGCTTCTTTCTACTGCAGTTGAAACAGCAGCCCCAAGTTCCAAGCCAGAAGAGGAGACAAAAGAGGCTGCTCTGTTTGGACGGAGGAGAAAAAAGAAGACAGCCGTTGCCCAGATAGCTAAGACCAGGGTGAGACTCAAATATGCCAAGGGGCAACAACTGAAATTCTTAGGTCACCTGGACTTGGTGGAGATATTCCATCGCGGGGTAAGGATAGCCCGGCTTCCTATGGATTACTCTCGGGGTTTTCACCCTCGTCCCAAAATGGCCTTTGGACCGCCGTTGAACCTGGGAATAACCAGCAGAGCTGAGTATGTGGACCTTCAGTTTGCCCAGCCCTGTTTGGAGAGTGTTAAAGAAAAATTGACCTTGGCGCTGCCTATGGGATTGGAGGTCTTGGAGGAAAGGCCTATTTTAGGCAGAGCAGAGTCCTTGACCAAGATAATAGACTTAGCTGAGTACACTGTCAAGCTGGAATCCGAGCTGAATATTGGGGAGCTGGAGCAGGCAATTAAGAGATTTCAAAGTACTGAGGCCCCTACTGTTCAACGGAGGAAGGGAGGGTTAGTGAGGGAGGTGAATGTAAGGGCTGGCACCAGGGAGATTTCACTGACTTCCTCCCCGGCAGGAATGCCTCTGGTGCGAATGCTGCTTCTGACCGGCAGCGACAGCGATGTCCGCCCCACAGAGGTGCTGGAGTGCCTGCTCGACTGGCCTCGGGAGAGAGTGCTTTCCTTAGATATTAGTCGCACTGCTCTTCATGTGGAGAAAAATGGGAAATTTATTAATCCAATGGGAGTGATATAAATTTGGCTACTGAGATAATAATCAATGTGGGCGTTTATGAGACTCGCATCGCCATTCTGGAAGACCAAAAAGTGATGGAGGTCTTAGTAGAGCGGCCCGAGAAGCAGAGGACGGTCGGTAATATCTACAAGGCAATAGTCGAGTCGATCCTACCTGGAATGCAAGCGGCGTTTGTCAATATTGGCTTAGAGAAAAGTGCATTTCTGCCTCTGGGAGAAGTAGAAGAGGGCCGTTTGTTCGATTTTGAAGTGGACGCAGAGAAACCCCGGGCACGGGCATTCGGACAACACCTCCAACAAGGACAGAAGGTCATCGTGCAGATCACCAAGGAGCCCATCGGCACCAAAGGGCCACGGGTAACCACAGAGGTCTCTCTGCCAGGAAGGTTCGCTGTGCTCTTACCCAGCGATGACCGTATTGGGGTTTCCCGGAAGATTACTAACTGGACAGAGAAAAGGCGTCTTAGGAAAGTAACCCAGGAGATAAAACCCGACGGTTTTGGAATCATAGTCAGAACCGTTGCCAAAACCAAGGGGAAAGCCGAATTGGAAGGAGACATAAAGAATCTTCTTAAAACCTGGAACAAGGTCTACAAACGGGCTCAGAAGGTCAAGGCTCCGGTTCTACTCCATCGAGAGATGGGAATGACCTCCAGTCTGATCAGAGATCTGTTCACCGATGATGTCGACCGGGTAGTGGTGGATTCCAAGCGGGAACATAAACAGATTGTAGCTTATCTTCGCTCTGTTTCTCCCCAGTTGTGTTCTAAGGTGGAGTTGCACGATGAAAGGTCGCCTCTATTCGATGCCTTTAAGATAGAGCAAGAGATAGAAAAAACGTGGGATAGAAGAGTGTGGTTGAGAAAGGGTGCCTATTTGATCATCGACCACACTGAGGCCTTGGTGACTATTGATGTGAACAGTGGCAGATATGTGGGCAAAACAGACCAAGGTAAGACGGCCTTAGAGGTCAACTTGCAGGCAGCCCAGGAGATTGCCAGACAACTGAGGCTGCGGGACATCGGGGGGATTATTGTCATAGATTTTATTGATATGGCTTCGGCAAGGGCCAGGAAAAAGGTGTGGGAGAAGTTGATGGCAGCCCAGGAGAAGGACAGATCCAGAACAAATGTGCTGCCTGTAAGTGAGTTCGGTCTGGTGGAGATGACCCGCCAGAGAGTTCGTCCCAGTCTGCTCTACACCTTCAGTGAAACTTGCCCTGTCTGTAACGGAGTCGGAAGGGTTCAGGGGCGTGACACCACAGTGAGCAAAACCGAGAGATGGCTCAAAAGGGCGCAGGCTGCTTCCGTAGAGAAGAATTTGATCCTCCAGGTTAATCCTTTAGTGGCTGAATACCTTTCAGAGAAGGACGAATCCCGGTTGAAACTGCTGAAGAAATCAACCAAAGCTAAGCTTGACTTGGTCTCTGTCCCCGAGTTGGCTATAGAACAGTACCGGTTTCTGTCAGCTAAGACAGGAAAAGACCTGACAGAACAATTTAAGGTGTAAATCTCAGATTCGGAGATTTTGAAAGTTCAAAAATTGCCTAAAATTCAGAGATTTTGGGCAAACTTGACAGTCTTTTAAGGTTTTGAAGTTCAATTTAGGCAATTTACTTCGTAGCCGAGCTTTCTAAAGCTCGTCGACGAGGCTGCGAAGTTTGGAAACTTCGGCTACTGCACTAGGCCGACAAGGAACTCAACGGTCAGAGGACACGACCAACTTTCCAAACCCAAAGTAAAATCTTGAAACACATACCAACAGAGGGAGTGCTTTATGTATGCAGTAATGAGGATGGCTGGTTTTCAGTTCAAGGTGGAGAAACAGCAGCAGATTCGGGTACCTAAGTTGGATCTACCAATAGGGGAGAAGATCACTATTCCAGAGGTTCTCTTGGTCTCAGACAATGAGAAAACAACGGTGGGAACCCCCACTGTTCCCGGAGCAACCGTGGAGGCAAAAATTCTTTCCCACGGAAGAGGAGAAAAGATTACTGTGTTCAAAATGAAACGAAGAAAGAACTACAGGCGTAAAAAGGGACATAGGGAAGACTACACCCAGATTTTGATCGAAGCTATCCAGGTAGGAAAAAACAGAGGAGGTGAATAATTATGGCGCACAAGAAAGGAGTAGGGAGCTCTCGAAACGGCAGAGAAAGTCATTCTAAGCGCTTAGGAGTTAAGAGGTTTAGCGGACAATTTGTGAGCCCAGGCACTATCCTGGTCAGACAGAGGGGTACTAAGATTCATCCCAGTGTCAATGTGGGTAAAGGCGGAGATGACACCTTGTTCGCTTTAATTGCCGGCAAGGTTTGCTTTGAGAAGACTGGCCGGGGGAGAACCAACGTCAGTGTGATATAAGCAGTATCTGTCCGAATTTGTCATTCCCGCACGCCGTTAGCGGGAATCCACTGCTGACCTCAAGTAGATTCCGGCTTAAAGATTGCCGGAATGACAAGAAATATGGGTATTTCCGGACAGATACTAAGTAGGGGTGATTCATGAAACGCCCCTACAGGGCGTTTTACTAAATAAAAGGAGATGAGCTAAATTGAAGAAAGATATCCATCCCAAATACGAAGACGCTACCATTACCTGCAGTTGCGGTAATTCGATTAAGACCAGGTCCACGGTAAAGAACCTGCGAGTGGAAATATGCTCGAAATGCCATCCTTTCTATACTGGCACCCAGAAGTTGGTGGACAGCGCTGGGAGGGTGGAGAAATTCCAGAGAAAATATGGTTTATCCCCAAATAAGGCTTCAGAAAACCAAGCAGAGAAATAGTCTGTTTATAAACTTAAAGCACGTATACCTTACTGGGTGAAACCTAGACCCACGAATAAATTCGTGGGCTGCTATAGGGTGAAATTCCGAATCTTGGGTAAAATATGTTGTTCGACAAACTCGAAGAAATCGAGAACCGATACTCAGAAGTAGAGCGACTTCTGACTGACTCCCAAATAATGAAACAGAGGGAGCGATATCGTACCCTGGCTAAAGAGCACGAGGAATTGGGCGAGGCTGTGGTCCTCTACCGCCGTTACAAAGCTGTGCTCAAAGATTTTCAAGAGGCAGAGAGGATTCTCAACCAGTCCAATGGCTCTAAAGACCCTGAGCTGGTAGAACTGGCAGAGGCAGAGATTCAGGAGTTAGGGGAAGAAAAAGAGAGACTTTTGGAGCAATTACAGGAACTTCTGGTTCCTAAAGATCCCAACGATGCGAAGAACTGCATAATGGAGATCCGCGCCGGCACAGGTGGAGAGGAGGCCAGTCTGTTCGTTGGCGATCTCTACCGGATGTATTGTCGGTATGCTGATCGGCAGGGTTGGCAAATTGAGCCCTTAAGTTCCGCTCCTACCAGCTTAGGTGGATTTAAGGAGGTTATTTTCGCCGTTTCGGGCAAGAGGGTGTACGGAAAAATTAGATATGAGAGTGGTGTCCACCGGGTGCAGCGCGTGCCAGTTACTGAATCCGGGGGCAGAATTCACACTTCAGCATCCTCAGTGGCTGTTTTGCTGGAGGTGCCAGAGGTTGAAGTCCAACTCGCCCCCGATGAGTTGAAAATAGAGGTCTTTCATTCCTCTGGACCGGGAGGGCAGGGCGTCAATACCACCGATTCAGCGGTCAGAATAACCCACATCCCTACCGGACTGGTAGTACAGTGCCAGGATGAAAGGTCACAGCATAAAAACAAGGCCAAGGCCCTTCAAATATTGCGGGCCAGACTTCAGGACAGGGTCCAAAGAGAATTAGATGAAGAGATATCCCAAGACAGAAAACTGCAGGTGGGTTCTGGAGATCGCAGCGCCAAAGTACGAACCTACAATTTTCCCCAGAACAGAGTGACTGACCACAGAATAAACCTCACCCTGCATAAATTAGATCAGATACTCCAGGGAACTATGGATGAACTTATCACCGCTTTACAAACGGCTGATCGGGCAGAGAAAAGAGAAGCTGCCTGGAGAACAACGGAAGGCCGATGATAAAGTCGTCCTTTAGGTGGATAAAGAAAGGCAGAATCGCTGGGTCTGCTAAACCCGTAGAGAAACCAGACATAGATTGGTTATATCGACAAGGGATTAGAGCTGTTGTCTCTTTGGAAGGACTTTCCTCAGAGCTTTCCCTTGCACTTGAGCAGAAGGGGGTCGAACACCTGGTTCTACCTGTTGAAGATGGTGGCGTTCCTACTCCACAGCAGGCAAAGAAGTTCTTGAAATTCACTGAGGAACAGATCAAAAAAAAGCACAAACCGGTTCTTGTCCACTGTGCTGCTGGTCTGGGCAGAACCGGTTTAATGTTGGCCCTATATTTGGTGAACAAGGGGGTAGATGCTAAGCAAGCTATAGATAGGATCGGGACCTCAGAGAACGCTGCCCAGAGAGAGTTTGTCTTGCAATTTGCATCAGAATCCATCGGATAGTAAGTACCTCTTTTGCTCCTCTGTTAAACCTTGGCGTCTTTGCGTTGAGATTAATCTCGGAGACTTTCACCTACCATGCCCATAACAGCCACCACCAGAATCTCTCCTGCACTACGATCGAATTTGCTCCAGGAGGCGGTTTTGACCTCATATCCACCCTGGTCGAATGCCGCTGAAGTGGGAATATACCCCACATAGCCGTTTGCCAGCCCCAGGACAAAAGTGTAAGGGAACTTTGAGCTTTGCTTGATCTCAAGGCCCAATTCCACAAACAC
>DAOWIT010000080.1 GCA_030640765.1 Candidatus Latescibacterota bacterium
ACTATTCTGTCCATATTGGGTCTCCTCGTATGATTTGTATGAGAAGTGATCCACGGTTTTTCTTTGAGTTACCCAAAGAACGCCTTAGCCAGTTCGTATCTGGCACGGTCCACGAGTTTCAGTTCTCCCACAGCTTCCTCTAATGGGACGGAGACAATTTCCTCGCCGCTTAAGGCAGCCATCTTGCCGAATTCTCCCTGTTCAACCATCTCCATAGCCTTGAAACCAAGGCGGGTACCCAACACCCGATCGAAAGCGGAAGGATCTCCACCTCTCTGCATGTGCCCTAAGATGGCATGTCTGGTCTCTTTGCCGGTGGCCTCTTCTATCTTTTCCGCCAGGACCTGGGCTATTGGTCTTTTGACCTTGGTGGCAAGTATATGACCGAATGCATCTCTGGGGGCCTCCTTCTCCACCTCCTTAATCAGCTCAGGACACTTTGCCCCTTCAGCTAAAGCAATCAGAGCATAGGTATTGCCTTCACTGTACCGCTTATTCACGAAATCATAGACCTGCCGGAGACTAAATTCCACCTCGGGCACCAAGATCAGGTGAGCACCGCCGGCCATGCCCCCGTATAGCGCCATCCAACCCGAATGCCTGCCCATTATCTCCACTACAATTACCCGCTGATGGGACTTGGCAGTGGTGTGAAGTCTGTCCAGTGCCTCCATCACCCTGTTTATGGCAGTATCAAATCCAAATGTGTAATCGGTAGCACTGATGTCGTTGTCAATGGTCTTGGGGACGCCTACCACCCTTGCTCCGATTTTACACAACTTGTTGGCCACTCCTAAGGTGTCTTCACCTCCTGAGGCAACCAAGGCGTATAGACCAAGTTGTTCAAGGTTATCTTTAACTACCTGGAGTCCATTTTCCACTTCAGCTGGATTGGTACGAGAGGAACCCAAGATTGTTCCTCCCTGTCGGTGGATATCCTCCACATCGGCCAAGGTTAAAGGGACATAGTCTTTCTTCATTGGCCCAGCCCAACCATATTTAAATCCAATCACTTCGTAGCCGTCTTTAATTGCCTTCACCGTTACCGCTCTGATAACGGCATTGAGACCGGGAGCATCGCCGCCACCGGTCAGGATGCCAATCTTTCTCATCCATTTCTCCTCACTATTAATAAGCTCTATTTTTTGACTTACACGGTTCCTTCTCCAAAAAACTTTTTTTTAAGATAATCTTTTCTCTCTCCTCTGTCAAGTGAAATCAACAGCCTTTCATAAATTTTCTCCCTGGTTTTTGGTGTGGACATTCCGGAAAAAAATTCGTATATTTCTTACTACTTTTGTATCCACTTCAATTCCTTTCGGTGTTTTTCAGTGTTCAACTCCCGGATTTAGGATGAAAATGAAGGTAAAATACTTGACTCGTGTAGGGCTTATCGGGGCCTTATATGCCGCTCTGACACTTGCCTTAGCTCCCATAAGTTATGGTCCCTTACAGGTGAGGGTATCGGAGGCACTGACTGTCCTGCCTTACGTTATGCCCGCTTCGGTTTGGGGACTTTTTATCGGTTGTTTCTTAGCGAATTGGCTGGGAGGGTTAGGGCCCTGGGATATATTTGGCGGCAGCCTCCTTACCTTGCTTGCTGCCATTTTGACCTACTGGGTGCGCAAGACGGGAAAACCCTGGTTAGCCCCGCTGCCGCCAGTTCTGGTAAACGCCTTTGGAGTGAGTGCCTATCTGCAACTGCTCTTCGAACCACCTTCAATAGCTTTACTGAGAGGTCTCTCGCCCTACTTTCTGTTTGTCATCTCTGTGGGGACAGGAGAACTTATCGCTTGTTATCTTTTGGGTTATCCTTTGTTACGCATCCTGCTGAGGCGTAGGAATCACACAAGGCAGGACAGCCAAGCCAACGATTAGATTGTTAACTGGAAAACAGGAATATACAAAAGAGCCCAGGAAAAGTTTTCCTTGACAATTTCCCTAATTCTTTCTATGTTTAGACGATTTCTCTGTGCGCAAAAGAAGGGAAACAACAGGAAACCCAACTGATAGGGGAGATTTAATTGAAACGTCTAACTGGTGTAGTCTTGGTCTGTTTGTTGCTGTTGAGCTTTAGCACTCTGATCCGTGGGGAGACATTCCCCAAACGGGTGGGCTGGGTGAACGATTTCGCCGGAGTTATCTCCTCTGAATATCGTACCCGAATACAAGCACTCATCACCGAACTGAACCAGAAGACCGGTGCCGAGATTGCCGTGGTAGCTATGCCTACTATCGGAGATGAGGACTACACCGACTATGCCAATCGCCTTTACGAGACCTGGGGCATTGGCCAGAGGGACAAAGACAATGGAGTTCTGATCTTCGTGACCGTCAAGGAGCGAAAGGTGCGAATTGAAGTCGGCTATGGCTTCGAGGGTATCCTCCCTGATGGGCGAGTAGGGGCTATTCTGGACAACTATGCTGTTCCTTTCCTACGGCAAAATCAGTACGGCCAAGGCCTGTTTGCCGTCACTGCTGCAGTAGCCAGCGTGATCGCAAAAGACGCCGGTGTGACCCTAACCGGGATGCCCAGACTAAGATCCACCCGTCAACCTGCGCGTGAGCGCAGTCCTCTGGGGGCCCTTATTCCCATAATATTATTGCTACTGATCTTGTTAGGTGGCAGAGGAAGACTACTCCCCCTGCTGTTTTTGGGAAGTATGATTGGCGGCAGAGGATTCGGAGGGTTCGGCGGTGGTTTCGGAGGAGGATTTGGCGGCTTTGGAGGCGGACTGAGCGGTGGAGGCGGCGCCGGACGAGGATTCTAACCAGCTGGAGGTAAATAGATGGCAAAGATACCAAATCGACCAGAAGAGATATTTCAAGAATTTACAGATAACTTGAAGGCAGTCTACGGTGACAGTTTGATCTCGGTTATCCTTTTCGGCAGCGGCGCCCGAGGAGAATATAGACCTAAGAAATCCGACCTGAACTTTCTCATCGTCCTCAAGGATAACTCACCTTCAGAATTGGCCAAATGCCAGAGACAGTTGACAAAGTGGTATAAGAGAAATGTGGCCATCCCCTTGTTTCTCACCGAACAGTATATCCAGGCTTCTTTAGACACTTTTCCCATCGAGTTCTTAGAGATGAGCTCAGCTTACCAACTGGTTTGGGGGAAAGATGTGCTCTCCGGCCTGAGGTCTTCCAAAGCTAATCTGCGTTTGCAGTGCGAAAGAGAGTTCAAGGGAAAATTGCTTCACCTGCGTCACGCATTTTTAGAAAGCCAAGGCAAGGTGAAGGATCTACCAGCATTACTGTCCACCTCCATAGCTGCCTTCGCCCCTATCTTCAGGGCTTTGCTCTACATCTCTGACATTGAGGCCCCCCGGAAAAGAGCGGATCTGATCAAGCAGCTCTACCAAAGTTTCCACCTGGATTCCTCACTCTTTGAAACCTTGCTTCAGATAGTCCGTAAGGAGAAGAAGGCATCCGAAACAGAGGCAGAATACCTGTTCGACAAATATGTTGAAGAAATTGATAAACTTTCACGAATAGTAGACCAGCTGGTCATCGAAAAGGAGGAAAATAGATGAGAAGGGGCACGAAGTCACTACTTATCATCTTAGGTATCATTGTCGTCATTCTATTGGCGTTAGCGAGTAGATTGGTAGGCGGATATAATAAGATGGTAGGCTTAGACGAGTCGGTTAAGACCGCCTGGGCGCAGGTGGATGTCCAACTGCAGCGTCGCTATGACTTGATACCCAATCTGGTGGAGACGGTAAAGGGTTATGCCGCTCACGAAAAAGAGGTCTTCATCCGGGTTACCGAAGCTCGATCGAAAGTGGCCGGAGCGCAAACAGTAGGAGATAAAATCAGTGCCAACAATCAACTGACCAGTGCGCTGGGCAGACTGTTGGTAGTGGTGGAACGGTACCCAGATCTCAAAGCTAACACCAATTTCATCCGGCTCCAGGACGAACTGGCGGGCACCGAAAATCGGATAGCAGTGGCCAGAAGGCGCTACAATGAATCGGTAAAGGCGTATAACCAGACTATCCGTAGGTTCCCAACCAACATCATTGCTGGACTGTTCAACTTTATAAGGGCT
>DAOWIT010000072.1 GCA_030640765.1 Candidatus Latescibacterota bacterium
AACTTGCAAGTAGATGAGAATGACATCACCAGAATCGAGGCCGTTATCAACTCTATGACCAAACAGGAGAGGCAGACTCCCCACATCATTGATGGCAGCCGCCGGAGGCGAATAGCAACAGGCAGCGGCACCACCGTTCAGCAGGTTAACAACCTGCTGAAACAGTTCCAGATGATGCAAAAAATGGTGAAAAATATGACTAAAGCAGGAGGCTTAAATAAGATTCCGCTACCGTTTTAATTCTCAGAATCTAAACTTTCAACAGGAGGTGACTTTTGTCAGTCAAAATAAGATTGAGAAGGATGGGAAAGAAGAAACAACCATTTTATCGGATAGTGGTGGTGGATTCCAGAAGTCCCAGGGATGGGAAATATATCGAATCTCTGGGGTATTACAATCCGCTTACAGAACCTGCTGAAGTGCGTATAGATGAGGAAAAAGCTGTTTCCTGGCTGGATAAGGGTGCTGTTCCCTCTTACACAATACTCA
Source organism: Candidatus Latescibacterota bacterium (assembly GCA_030640765.1). Taxonomy (GTDB): domain Bacteria; phylum Latescibacterota; class MVCY01; order MVCY01; family MVCY01; genus MVCY01. The sequence continues at coordinate 490 of DAOWIT010000072.1, forward strand.
GTCTCTTAAGGAAAGCCGGGATTCTGAAAAAACGGCACGAAACACAAACGAGGGCAGCTTTACTCAAGCCTCTCTCTGCCGGAGAGGATACCTCTGAAACTCCCGAATCACCAGAAGAGAGTCCCGTCCAGTCAGATACCTCTGACAAAGAGGAAAAAGAACAACCGGAATAAGACCACGGGGTAAGCCAAGGATGTTAATCGATATTCTCACCATATTCCCAGGGATGTTTCGTGGACCTTTCGACGAGAGCATGGTAAAAAGGGCACAAGAGAAAGACCTGGTGAGTATACACATACATAACATCCGTGATTACACGCAGGATAGACATCACCAGGTGGACGATTACCCCTTTGGTGGGGGAGCAGGAATGGTGCTTAAACCCGAACCCCTCAGCCGGGCTCTTAAGGCTATCAGACCGTCGGAGGCCCTGGGAAGGATTATCCACCTCACCCCCCAGGGAGAACCTCTTGATCAGCTAATGGCAAATGAATTATCGCTGGAGGAAACCCTTGTATTTATCTGCGGACATTACAAGGGCATCGATGAGAGAATCAGAGAGAAATATGTCACTGACGAAATCTCCATTGGCGACTATGTGATAAGCGGCGGGGAACTGGCGGCAATGGTGGTAATTGACGCGGTAGTGCGTTTGATACCAGGGGTGCTGGGTGATTCTCAGTCGGCCCTGGATGACTCATTTCAGGATGGTTTGCTCGACTGTCCCTGGTACACCCGTCCCAAAATCTTTGAGGGAATCAAGGTCCCAGAGATACTGTTTTCTGGAGACCACCAAAAGATTCACCAGTGGCGAATGGCACAGAGCTTGGAGAGAACTCGAAAGAGAAGACAAGATCTATTAAGGAATAGTGTCCATTGATAGTTGTCAGTGGTCCGTTGAAGGGCATCGAAAGGTCAATCAATTCAATTAGATAGTGTCTGTCCGATAAGACGCTTATTTAACGGGGTGAAGACTTTGGCCTTTGACATTGATTTGTCAATACCAAGACAGGGATTAAAACCTAAGACAACACTCAACAAAATAAAGGAGGAGTAGATGGGACTTTTATCCTCGGTTACTGCCCGGCACCTGCGGGATGACATCCCCCAGTTCGGGCCAGGCGATACCGTAAGAGTACATATAAAAGTAATAGAAGGGGAAAAGGAGCGAATCCAAATATTTCAGGGTATTGTACTCCAGAAACGGGGGGAGGGTGTGAGCAAGACTTTCACTGTCCGCCGGCTCACCGGAGGCATTGGTGTGGAGAGAATATTCCCCTTGCATTCCCCTAATATTACTAAGATCGAGGTGAAGCGCTCTGGGAAAGTGAGACGGGCAAAGCTTTTCTACTTAAGGACAAAAAAAGGGGAAAGAGCTGCCAGGATTGCTGAGAAAAAAATAAAGCCTTGATGTTTGAGAAATTGCTTCTTGTTAGCTCGGATATTCTTGCATCAAACCAGTAAAGCCACTCTCGCGTGGTCTGGCAAGAAAAAGCCTGTATCACCAAACATAGTCACGAAGAGATTTCTCTATGAAGAAAACTACCACTGTTATCTGTGCGTTGCTTACCGCCACATCTGTTCTCTGTGTCTCTGGTTGTGGGAAAAAAGCGGATTTAGTGGTGGCAAATGCGGGAGGAAAAAAGATAACCGTCGGGGATCTTTCCCAGGCTGGTCAAAAGGTAGCCCCAGAAGGAGAACGGGGAATAACGGATCCCGAAAAGTGGAGAAAATGTCTTGACCTGCTCATCAATGAGGAATTAATAGTCTTAGAAGCAAAACTGGGAAAAGTCATAGGTCCTATAGAGGCAAAAGGTGGATATGCGGTGTTTAAGGTCCTGAAGAGAGAGCCGCCTCGGAGGAAAAGCCTTAGCGAGGTCAAGAATGCAGTGACCAAACTCCTCCGACAAAGAGAGGAAGAAAGGCTGTTTAATGAACTCATAAAGAATCTACGGGAGAAATATGACCCTCAAATAACCATCTACGAAGACATCCTACAGAAAGTAACCATAGGAGGGACAGATGTTTCTGCGCAGAGCTAAGATCTGGTTGTTCTCCTCTCTATTAATGGTCTCCTCTGCAGCTGCCCAGCAGATTATCGACAGAATCGTTGCTGTGGTGGACGATGAGCTTATTCTCCAATCAGAGTTTGAGCAGGCTCTGCAGTTTGAGATGTCGCAGCAAGCTTTCACTGCTGCAGAGAAAGACCAATTTAGTGACCAACTGTTAGAAGCGATGGTCAATGACAAGGTGCTTCTGATTAAAGCCAAAAGAGACAGTATCATAGTGAGCGACAACGAGGTCGACGATGCCCTCGAGGAGCAATTGAACAGAATCAAAGAGCAACTGGGCTCAGAGGAAGAGTATGGGAAACTGCTGGCAAGAGAAGGAATAACGGAGAGAGAACTCCGCAGGCGCTATCGGAGCCAAATCCGCAACTATCTATTGAAACAGAAAGTTATGGCATCTCTCAGCAATCAAATCGTTATCTCCTATAAAGATGTGGTTGACTTCTACAACGCCCACATAGACAGTCTTCCTCCTCGCCCTCAGATGGTCAGCCTCAGCCAGATATTTCTGAGATACCCTGACCATGAAGATGAGAGCTACCAGAAGATCTCTGAGCTTCTGCAGAGGATACATCAGGGCGAGGATTTCGCCCAGCTGGCGAAAAAGTACTCGCAAGACCCTGGTTCTGCTGAAGCGGGCGGCGATCTGGGCTTTTTCTCACCAGGCACTATGTTGCCCGAATTCGAAGAGATAGCTTTCTCGTTGAGCCCGGGGACGGTCAGTGATGCGGTGAGAACAACCGCAGGATATCATCTGATTAAAGTAGAAGAAAAGGAGGGCGATAAGGTTAGAGCTCGCCACATCTTAATTAGAGTTAATCCTACGAGAGCAGATGTCAAAGCAGTGGCTGCTGAGCTGGAGAGCTTAAGAACCCGAGCCCTCAATGGTGAGGACTTCTCCGAATTGGCCCAGAAGTATTCTGTGGATATCCAGAGCGCAGCTCAAGGCGGACTTTTAGGCTGGTTCTCGGTAGAACAGCTTCCACCTGTTTTCAAACAGACTATCTCAAGGCTGGAGGTGGGGCAAATCAGCGCTCCCATTCCCATTGATTCCGGGATGTGTATCCTCCGGTTGAACGATAGCCAGCCCCAGCGACCGATTGAGTTGGAACAAGATCGTGACCTATTGGACAATATGCTCAGACAGGAAAAACTGAGACAGACCTTTGATAAGATGATCGTTTCTTTAAAACAGCAAATCTACATAGACATAAGGAAAGATTAGCATTGTCCAAAACAAAATAAAAAAAAACCGCAGAGATAGACAAATATCTTATCTTTCTGAAAAAAATCAGTATAGAAAAGGATATGACCACCTGTATTGAGATAAATCCGAAGAGATGGGAGTACACAGAGGACATCTACGACTCGTATCGATAGGAGTACTCTTCTCCTTTTTTTATATTAACCTATTGCTAAAACCCAAGGGAAGCAGGCTTTTGATGAGACCTGCTCCCTATTCTTTCCTCTCTCCTACCCTATCCTTGTTCCTCTCTTACCCCACTCGTCGAAATAGGAACAACTCCGCTCAACTTAGCATACTTACGATTGGCCCGGTATCCGAAACTTGAGGGAGC
>DAOWIT010000008.1 GCA_030640765.1 Candidatus Latescibacterota bacterium
AGAGAATACGTGCCCCGGGGATACAGGAGCTAAATTTCGGACCGCCAGATGTTAGAAGAAAAGGACATAGGAAATGGTTCTATCCAGATTGACCGAGGAACACATTAGAGAAAATCCAGAAAGACAGCTAAAAGAGTTTAAGCGGGGGAAAGATTTTTTGGTGGCCATCGATACCGATGGTTGCATTACCGACAATATGAACGGAAAGCAGATGCTCATATTTCATCCCCAGTATATGGAATTCTATGGGCTGTGGGATATTGAATCTTACTTCCGAGAGGTAGCCGAATATTACAATCTATTTTCTGTAGACAGAGGCTGCAACCGTTTTGTCGCTGTGCAACTGACTCTCACTGCCCTCAGCCAAAGAGCGGATGTCAAAAAGGTCTTAGAAGAAAAGAATATCCAATTTTCCGACAGAAAACCTCTGGACGACTACCTCACCTATGCTCGGGAGAATAAACTGGGACTGGGCAATCCCAGTCTGGAGAGATTCCTGGAGAAGAATCCTACCAACTTCGGTTTATATAAACTCTTGGGTTGGAGCGAAGCGGTGAACAGAACTTTTCCTCACATATCGGCTAAAATTCCTCCGTTCAACAATGTAAGGGAATCTCTGGAACTGATGGCCCAGTATGCCGATGTCATAGTGGTCTCCAAAACTCCCTACAAGGACTTGGCCGACTACTGGGAGGCCCAAGGGATAGCCCAATATGTCCGGCTTATCTGTGGACAGGAGATGGGGTCGAAGGGCCATCACATCGAGATGGCCAAAAAAGCCGGCGGATATAGGGACGACCAGGTACTGATGCTCGGAGATGGGGCTGGAGACTTAAAGGCAGTCAAGGCCAACAACGGATTGTTCTATGCCACTCCACCGGGGAAAGAACAAGAGGCCTGGGATGAGTTCCCCCAAGCCTTTCAGGCCTTTTCCAAGGGAAAATATGCGGGTGAATTCGAGAAAAAACTTTTAGATGAGTTCAACAAGTCTCTTCTCACCACGCCTTCCTGGGAAAAGACTGACTATGACCATAGAAGCTCTTACCAAGGGAAACAAGAGATAAGAAGGTCTCTCTACCAGAGATTTAACCCGGGGGGAAAGCTGCTCATCCTGTAGTTGGTTTTAGCCACCAAGACAGCAAGGCACGAAGATAAAACAATGGGGCCTTTGTGACTTCGTGGCTAATTATGACAATGAATATAGAAAAGACGGAGAGGTTTCTGAGCAGAGAAGAACTTGTCACTGTCTGTAAACAGGCTCTTCAACAGCGGAACTATAAGGACAAGAAGGTGCTGGTTATAATTCCAGACACTACTCGTTCCGGACCGACAAATCTTTTCTTCCAGACTATCTCAGAGCAACTTCTGGGTACGGTAAGCAAGTTAGATTTCATGATTGCCCTGGGGACCCATCCGATTTTAGATGAGACAAAAATATATCAACATCTGGGAATAACCAGAGAAGAGAGGGAGACCAAATACAGCAAGATCGGCATCTTTCAGCACCACTGGGATTGTCCCGAACAATTGAAATATATCGGGACAATCTCTCGGGAACAAGTACGGGAGCTATCCCAAGGACTTATGGATGAGGGTATTCCCGTGCAGATAAATAAAAGAATCTTTGAATATGATGAGCTCCTGATAGTAGGTCCTGTTTTCCCCCATGAGGTGGTGGGATTCTCAGGAGGATACAAATACCTTTTCCCAGGGATTGCTGGACCCGAGATCATTCACAAGTTCCACTGGCTGGGAGCCTTGATTACTAATCCTAAGATCAATGGAGTGAAGGATACTCCTCCCAGACAGATCATCAACAAAGCGGTATCTCTAATAGGTCTTCCCATAACTCTCTTCTCCTTTGTGGAAAAAGAGGGGGAGGTGTTCGGGTTTTTCGCCGGCGGTGAGGAGTTGTGGTCAAAGGCGGCCGACCTGTCTGCCCGGATTAATGTCAACTATTTAGACAGAGCATTTCACACTGTCCTGTCTATTGCTCCCCAGATGTACGAGGATCTGTGGACAGCAGGGAAGTGTATGTACAAACTGGAACCGGTGGTAGCAGATGGGGGGAGATTGATAATCTATGCCCCTCATATAACTGAGGTTTCCTACACCCACGGAGAGGCTATAGAAAAGGTGGGATATCACACCCGAGACTATTTCTTAAAGCAAATGAACAGGTTCAAAGACGTGCCGGGGGCGATTTTGGCTCACTCCACCCATGTAAAGGGGATTGGAACTTTCATAGACGGCAGAGAGATCCCTCGGATAGAAGTAGTGTTAGCCACCGGCATTTCAGAACAGAAGTGCAGGAAGATAAATCTCGGCTACTTAGACCCTGAGCAGGTCAGGATTGAGGATTATGCAGACAGAGAGGATGAGGGAATCTTGGTGGTGAGAAACGCGGGAGAGGTCCTCCACCGGCCGGCAAGCGGAAAAGTGCCCGATATTGAGCTGTTGTATTCAAGACCCCGACAATGAAAACAGGGGAAGACGAAATAGTGCCCGAGGAGAAATAGATGCAAGCGAAGGCAGAAGCTAAATATATCAGAATATCCCCCCGTAAGGTCAAACAAGTGATTGATATGATAAGAGGCAAGGCGGTGGAGGAGGCATTGAACTTACTCCATTTCTCTCCGAAAGCTGCCTGTGTCTCGGTGGAGAAGGTTCTTCGTTCGGCCATTGCTAACCTACTTGACCAAGAGGGCGGAGCAAAGGTCAATACGGAGGAGCTGGTTATCAAGGATATCCGTGTGAGTCAGGGGCCAACGCTGAAAAGAATTCGCCCCCGAGCCATGGGGAGAGCTACACCAATCAAAAAACGGTCAAGTCATATTACAGTAGTGATTGGGGAAGAAAAATAGGAGGTTTCATGTGGGGCAGAAAACACACCCGGTAGGATTCAGATTAGGAGTTATTAAAACTTGGAAATCGAGGTGGTTCGCCCGGCAGAATTTTTCCGAGCTGCTCCGGGAGGATCTGATGCTGCGCAAGTATGTGAAGAGCCGGTTCAGCCATGCTGGAGTGTCACAGGTTTCCATAGAACGGGCGGCTAAACAGGTCACCCTCGGTATTCACACTGCTCGTCCAGGGATAGTAATCGGCCGAAAGGGCGCAGAGGTGGATAAACTGCGTGATGAGCTGCGATACCTAACCAAGAAGGAAGTTTATATTAATATCCAGGAAATAAAATACCCTGAACTCGATGCTCAGCTGGTGGCGGAAAACATCGCAAATCAATTGGAGCAGAGGATTAACTACCGCAGGGCGGTCAAAAGAGCAGTAACTTCAACAATGAAACTGGGAGCCAAAGGGATCAGGGTTATGTGCGGGGGAAGAATGGCAGGCGCTGAGATGGCCAGGAGAGAGCAATACAGAGAGGGAAGCGTTCCCCTGCATACCCTGAGAGCAGATATTGACTATGGTACTACCACTGCTTTCACTACCTATGGCACGATCGGAGTGAAGGTATGGATATATAAGGGAGAAATAATTGACAGTGGTAACTTCAGTAAGTGAGGGTATTTTGAATGTTAATGCCTAAAAAGACTAAATACCAGAAGCAACAACGACGGCGGATGAAAGGCATTGCCTGCAGAGGAGTGGAACTTGCCTTTGGTGAATATGGGTTGCAGGCACTTGAACCTGGTTGGATCACCAGCCGGCAGATCGAAGCAGCCAGAATTGCAGTGACCAGACACATTCGCCGAGGCGGAAAACTGTGGATTCGCATATTCCCAGACAAACCGGTGACCGTCAAACCTGCTGAAACCAGAATGGGGAAAGGGAAGGGCGCGGTAGAATACTGGGTAGCGGTGATCAAACCGGGACGAATTATGTTCGAACTGGGAGGTACTTCCAGAGACTTAGCCCAAAGGGCCATAGCTCTTGCCAGTCATAAGCTGCCTATTAAAACCAGATTCATCGAACGCACGGAGGAGAGTATCCTTTAAAATGAAATCTTACCAGCTGAGACAGTTAACATATAACGAGGCAGTTAACAGGGCTAGCGATGCCGAAGAGGAGTTGTCCAACCTAAGGTTCCAGTTGGCTACCAGAAAGGAGTTAGGCAATCACAGAAGGATTCGCCAGATAAAGCGGGAGATTGCCCAATTGAAAACCATTCTGCACGAACATCAATTGGGACTGAGAAAGTTGGCATTAGGATCCCAACCCCAGGAACCTGAGGAGAATAGCAGTGAAACAACAGGGAAAAAGGAAGATCAGAATAGGCAGGGTAATCAGTAATAAGCCTGACAAGACCGTTACAGTAGCGATAACCACATTAGTGAGACATCCACTTTACGGACGGGTTTTCCGTAGAACTAAAAAACTCCACGCCCATGATGAAGAGAACGTTGCTCAAACGGGTGATCTGGTTGAGTTGACGGAGACCAGACCTTTGAGTAAAACTAAGCACTGGAGGCTGGCGAGGATAATAGCAAAGGCAGAGTAGGTAGGCCCTGTAGGGTGTGAAGCTACCCACGGGGCAGGGCTTGAGATGAGGATGACCAGATGATACAGCAATATACAAGATTGCGAGTGGCTGACAACACTGGAGCCAAGGAGATAATGTGCATTAAGGTGTTGGGTGGATCTGGGAGAAGATATGCCCGAATTGGTGATATTATCACTGCTTCGGTAAAGGTTACTATCCCTGGAAGTGGGACGGTCAAAAAGGGAGATGTTGTGAAAGCGGTAGTTGTCAGGACCAAAAAAGAGATGAAAAGGAAAGACGGTTCTCACATCCGATTCGACGAAAATGCCGCTGTCTTGATAGATGACCAGAAACAACCACGAGGCACAAGAATTTTCGGCCCGGTAGCCAGAGAGATCAGAGAGAAACAATTTATGAAGATCGTTTCTCTGGCTTCAGAGGTCTATTAAATTATTGAGAGAGGAAAATGGGGTCCAAGATCAGAAAGAACGACACTGTTCTGGTAATTGCTGGAGACTACAGGGGAAAACAGGGGAAAGTATTGAAGGTTTTTCCCAAACAGAACAAGGTGGTTGTTGAGCATGTCAATATGGTTAAACGTCATACTCGCCCTCGGACAAATCAACAGGGCGGTATACTGGAAAAGGAAGCGCCTATACAACTCTCTAACTTAATGGTTGTTTGTAGAAGTTGCAACCAGGCCACCCGGGTCGGCAGAAAAACTATGGAAGATGGCACTGGAGTGAGGATTTGCAAGAAATGTGGCGAGATGTTAGATGCCCTTTAGATCAGGTGTATGTCCTTTTCGTTCTTGCTCGGTCAACTTAACCACACTGATGTTCCTTTACTTTTGATTCAAGAGGGGATAGATTTATGGCAGTGCGACTTAAGACTATGTATCAACAGGAGATTGTTCCCAAACTAAAGGAGAAGTTTGGTTATCATAACATAATGGAAGTTCCTGGATTGGAGAAGATTGTAGTAAATATGGGCGTGGGTGAGGCTGTCCAGGACTCTAAGTCACTGGATGCAGCCGTGAAGGAGCTGACTACTATTACTGGGCAGAGACCTTCTGTGAGAAAAGCCAAGAAATCGATCTCCAATTTCAAGCTGAGGGCAGGAATGCCTGTCGGCTGTGCAGTGACACTCCGGGGTAACCAAATGTACGAATTCTTAGACAGACTTTTGAATTTCGCCCTGCCTCGAATCCGAGATTTCCGGGGGATAAGCCCTAATTCCTTCGATGGTCGGGGCAACTTTACACTGGGTATTAGAGAGCAGGTTATATTCCCTGAAATAAGCTATAGCAAGATAGAAAAGATAATGGGAATGGACATAACTATTGTAACCTCAGCAAAAACTGATGAGGAGGCTTTTGAACTGCTGAAGGATTTTGGAGCACCCTTTAGAAAAAGCTGAAAGGAGGTTTCGTGGCCAAGAAAGCTCTAATTGTCAAATCAAGGAAGAAGCCGAAGTTCGAGGTTCGACAGTATAATCGCTGTTTCCGGTGCGGTAGAGCCCGCGGCTATTTGAGAAAATTCGGGCTATGTCGAATATGCTTCCGGGAGCTTGCTCTCTCGGGCGAGATTCCAGGCATAACTAAAGCAAGCTGGTAGACTTTAAGCTACTAAAGAACGAAGAGGAGCCCTTAAATAGCCAGACGCAAGAAATTAGGCTTCTGGCTCAAAAATGGGAGATGAAAAAGTATGAGTATGACTGATCCAATCGGTGATATGCTCACCAATATCAGAAACGCTTGTGCGGCAAAACACAGAAAGGTGGATATCCCTGCCTCTAAGATGAAGCAGAGTATAGCTGAGATACTTCGAGAGAGAAATTTTATCGAAAATTACATTGTTATTGAAGATAACAAGCAAGGCCGCCTTAGGCTTTATCTTAAGTATGACCTCCAGGAGAAAAGTTTCATCAAGGCAATCAACAGGGTGAGTAAACCTGGGTTGAGAAAGTATGTAAACCATAAGGGTGTCCCTAAGGTCCTGAATGGTTTAGGTATAGCTATACTTTCCACGCCGCAGGGGGTATTGACTGATGAGCAGGCCAGGGCAGCAGGTGTGGGCGGAGAAGTCATCTGTTATGTGTGGTAATCAGAAGGATTAAAACCAGCGAGGAACGACAGGTGTCACGGATAGGTAGAAAATCTATTGTAATCCCTCAAGTGGTTAAGGTCAATGTTGAAGATGGCTATGTATTGGTAAAAGGGCCCCAAGGGGAGCTCTCGGTGTCCTATAAGCCAAATATACAGATACAGGTGAAGGAAGGAAAGATGGAACTCACCTGTAAGAACCAGGGTAAGCAAGCCAAAGCATTATATGGGCTCACCCGATCGTTGGTTGCTAATGCTGTACAGGGGGTAAGCCAGGGGTTTGAGCGGAGATTGGAAATTGTGGGGGTTGGTTACCGAGTGAAATTAGACGGGCGTAACTTACAGTTGAACATAGGATTCTCACATCCCATTGTTTTACCCGCTCCCGATGGTATTGAATTTGCCCTGGAAGAAGGACGGCGCACCAGAGGTGAGCAAGAAGCGGCCCAGAAGATCATCGTTAAAGGTATAGATAAACAGAAGGTCGGACAGACGGCAGCAATAATTCGATCCTTCAGACCTCCTGAGCCTTACAAGGGAAAGGGAATCAGGTATGAGGGAGAAACAATCCGTCGCAAGGCAGGTAAAGCAAGCGCACAAGTAACGTAACTTTCAAATATTCCTTTAATTACGGTGAGCTACAATTATGCAAAAATCCCAGAAAATTGGTCTGAACAGAGAAAGGCGGCATCGACACATCAGGAAGAGGGTAATAGGGACTGCCGAGCGTCCCCGCTTGGTAGTATACCGGAGTCTGAAACACATATATGCTCAAGTAGTAGATGACATTTCCCAAAAATCTCTACTTGGGGTGTCCACTCTCACTCCCCAAGTGCGGGAGAAGATCAAAACGATGAAGGGTAGGTGTGAACAAAGCAGAGAGGTGGGGAAAATTCTGGCGACGACGGCCAAGGCGGAGGGGATCCAAAGAGTAGTATTTGATCGAGCTGGGTATTTCTATCATGGCAGAGTGAAGGCTCTGGCAGAAGGTGCCCGAGAGGAAGGACTGAAATTTTAATCGGAAAGGGAGGATTAATTGCAGAAAACGACAGCGCCGGAATTGAACGAAGGTGTTATCCATATTAATCGGGTAGCTAAAGTGGTCAAGGGAGGACGACGGTTCAGCTTCAATGCGTTAGTTGCTGTTGGGGACAAGAAAGGTCGTGTGGGGGTGGGATTCGGCAAGGCCAACGAACTCTCTGAATCAATAAGAAAGGCTACAGAGGTAGCAAAGAAAGGTATGGTTTCTATCCCATTGGTTGATGGAACTATTTTCCACCAGGTGATAGGTAAGTTTGGTGCAGCTAAAGTCTTACTTAAACCAGCATCTCCTGGTACGGGCATAATCGCTGGGGGAGGAGTGAGGATTGTCTTAGAGATGGCGGGGGTGGAGAATATCCTGGCCAAATCCCTGGGTTCGCCCAAGCCGGTCAATGTCGTAAAAGCAACAATGCAGGCTCTTATGACCACAAAGGACATCGTTAATATGACCCAGGTTAGAAGAAAAGAGTCCGAAGAAGAGGAGCTTTTAACCACTTCGGTGGATAAGAAAACAGTGGATAAGAAAACAGTGGATAAGAAAACAGTAGAAAGCTCACAGCTCAGCCAGTGAAGTCCTGAACTATAAATCGATCAGTATGGATTGCCCTTATTGGTGATTGATTAAAGGGCAGCGTTAAGTTTCTTTAGCACAGATATTAACTTAATGGTGATATGATGGCAGGAAAGGTTTACATAACTCAGAGAAGAAGTGCTATTGGCAGGTCTAAGCCTCAGAAATTGACTATAAGGGCCTTGGGAATCAAGAGGCTTCATCAAACTGTAGTACACCCTGATACTCCCCAGATCAGAGGAATGATCGAGAAAGTTCGGCATTTAGTGGAAGTCAAAAGCGACTAAAGACAGGCCCCGGGGATAGCTTCGCACCCTACGGGGCAGGTAGGGGGTGCAATGAATCTGAACGAACTAAGGTATGCGTCGGGAGCAGTGAAGAAATCTAAGAAAGTGGGTCGTGGCCCCGGCTCAGGACATGGGAAGACAGCCTGTCGGGGACATAAGGGACAGAACGCGCGGTCAGGAGGTGGAGTGAAACCCTGGTTTGAGGGGGGACAGATGCCCCTGCAGAGAAGAGTTCCCAAACGAGGGTTCACCAATATCTTCAGGAAACAGTATCAAATCGTTAATCTCAGCGACATTTCCCGCAGAAGGTGGGAAGGTGAGGTGACCCCTCTCCGGCTAAAAGAACTCGGGTTAATTGCCAACCTTCTCCTTCCGGTTAAGGTCCTGGGAGATGGGAAACTGGAGACTGCCCTGACGATAAAGGCCAACGCCTTCAGCAAGGTCGCCGCGGAGAAGATCCAACAAGCCGGGGGAAAAGCAGAGGTGATATAAAGTGCTGAGGAACTTCCAAAATGTTTTCCGCATCCCTGAATTAAGAAAAAAGCTCCTGTTTACCCTTGCGTTGCTGGTGGTCTTCAGATTCGGATGCCATGTAACTGTTCCCGGGATTAACCCGGTGGCACTGGCAGAATTCTGGAGCAGAATACAGGGAACCCTGTTTGGTCTGTACGATATGTTCGTGGGAGGTGCTTTTAAACAGGTGACCATCTTCGCCTTGGGAATTATGCCCTATATCAGTGCCTCTATTATCTTGCAGCTTTTGGGATCGGTACTTCCTTTTTTCCAGAAGTTGCAGAAAGAGGGTGAGGAGGGACGGAAGAAAATCACCCAATATACCCGCTATGGCACCGTGATCCTTGCTCTGTTCCAGTCTTACGGGGTAAGCATATTCATAGAACGCCAGGTGTCCCCCTCTGGACTGGCAGTAGTTCCCAATCCTGGATGGGGATTCCGGCTGATGACTATGATCACCATCACTGCCGGCACTGTTTTTCTTATGTGGTTGGGTGAGCAGATTACCGACAAGGGTATTGGCAATGGCATCTCTCTGATCATTTTTGTAGGGATAATAGCTCGTTTCCCTGGGGCAGTGCTTACTGAGATAAGGCAACTCATAGCTGGTAACAGGAGTATTGTTACTTTGTTATTCCTATTCGCCCTGATGATTGCGGTGATTGCGGCAGTAGTCTTTATGACCCAGGGTCAGAGAAAAATACCGGTTCAATATGCCAAACGGGTTGTGGGCAGAAAGATATATGGAGGTCAGAGCACTCATATTCCACTGCGGGTGAATACGGCCGGTGTTATTCCCATCATATTCGCCCAGGCGATTATGTTTGTCCCCCAAACCATCGCTACCTTTCTGGGCGGAAGTGAAACTATACAAACAATCGTTAGTCGTCTGTCTCTTCAATCGCCGATTTATTGGTTCTTCTACGGAACATTGATCGTCTTTTTCGCCTATTTTTACACCGCTGTGGTGCTCAATCCAGTTGACCTGGCGGATAACATGAAAAAATACGGGGGATTTATCCCGGGAGTCAGGCCGGGCAAGAGGACTGCCGATTATATCAACCGGGTTCTGACCAGAATCACCCTCCCTGGAGCGATCTACCTTGCTATGATAGCTGTTTTTCCGTATTTCATTGTCAAGGCTATGAAAGGCAATGTCTCCGCTGCCTTTAGCAACTTTTTGGGGGGCACAGGGCTTCTTATCATGGTGGGAGTGGCTCTGGATACTCTGCAGCAGATAGAATCTCACCTGCTTATCCGTCACTACGATAGCTTTATGGGCAAGACAAGGCTTAGGGGCAGGAAACGGTTCCTCTAATTATTGCTATGAGATTAGTTATCTTAGGCCCTCCCGGCGCAGGCAAAGGTACCCAAGCTATCCAGCTGGCAGAAAGATACGATGTTCCTCATATCTCCACAGGGGATATTCTCAGGCAAGCAGTGAAAGAAGAATCCGAACTGGGAGCTGAAGCTAATTCTTACATTGTGGCAGGCGAACTTGTTCCAGATGATTTGATGCTGGGCCTAATTAAGATGAGGCTAAGTGGGGTAGAGGGTAGAAAAGGGTTCATCTTAGATGGATTTCCCCGAACTGTGGTACAGGCAGAGGGCCTGGATAGGCTTTTGAGCTCGTTTGATGAGAAGCTTGATGCGGTCATCAGCATTGAGGTAGACTCAAAAGTGCTTGTTCGGCGGCTTTCTTCCCGGAGAATTTGCCTCTGTTGTGGAAGGAACTATAATCTGCTTTCCTCGCCTCCCCAGAGGCCAGGTAGGTGTGATCAATGTGGAGCTAAGCTAATCCAGAGAGAAGACGACAAAGAGCAGACAATCATCAACAGACTTGAAGTCTATACTGAGCAAACCGCCCCTCTGAAGGAGTTCTACAAAAACAAGGGATTTCTGAAACAGATAGATGGGCAAGTCAGCGTCGAAGAGGTGTTTCAGCGTATCATAAAAACTCTTCAGTAAGATCGTGGGGAACTTATGGCAAAAAAAGAAGAACCCATTCAGGTAGAAGGAACAGTGGTTGAGGCGTTGCCTAACACATGTTTCCGGGTGGAATTAGACAACGGCCACAGGGTTTTAGCTCACATATCAGGGAAGATGCGGATGCATTTTATAAAGATACTTCCCGGAGAAAGAGGGGTGATTGGGGTTTGGCGTTACGACCTGAGCAAGGGACGGATTACATACCGAAACAAATAAGCTTTAAACCGTAAGACGCATTTTTAGTAGGGACAGAACATTGTTCTGTCTCCAGCGACGAGGAGAATTTGATGAAGGTTCGAGCTTCAGTGAAAAAGATGTGTGTTCACTGTAGGGTGATTTGCAGGAAGGGTATGATAAGAATTATCTGTAAAAACCCGAGACATAAACAGCGACAGGGAAAATAAACGGATAATGGGTTAATCAGATTAGATGTTTGAAGTAACCCTGGATGACTTATATAATCCAATAAGTCCGTAAAGGAGGTACTCTTGGCAAGGATTGCGGGGGTGGATCTCCCACCCAATAAAAAGGTAAAAGTGGCCTTAACCTATATTTATGGTATTGGTAAAACCGCGGCGGAGAAAATACTAGAGAAGGCCCGACTTGATCCTAATGCTGGAATGGATGACTTGACTGAGGAGCAGGTGAGTAAGCTTCGGTCAGCCATTGAGTCAGGATACACAATTGAAGGGACCCTCCGGGGAGAGGTGTCGCGGAATATCAAGCGATTGATAGATATCGGTTCATATCGAGGATTACGCCATCGAGTAGGGTTGCCAGTCAGAGGACAGCGGACCCATACCAACTCTCGAACCAGAAAAGGCCCTCGAAGGGCTATTGGCAAAGGGAAAAAAGGGTGATATTGATTTAGACAGATTAAAACAGATTCTATAATTGATTGACTCGTAAAAAATCCAAAATGTTCCCTCTCCCTTGAAGGGAGAGGGTCAGGGTGAGGGTGAAAGTCTTGATAGTTCAAATAGTTTTTCTTCCCCCTCCCCTTTGTCCCCTCCCCCAGGGGAGGGGATATATGACTTCTTACGAGCGGATCTATAATTAGTTATTGCCAAGTTTGTTTCTGTTTACATCAACCCCCGTTAGATAGTTATTATTTAAGGGGGTCAATGTCCAGGAAAGGAGATAGAGGAATATGGTTTCACCAGGCGCAAAAGGGAAGGCCAGAAAAAAAGAGAAACTGACTGATTCTTCAGGGATTGCCCATATTAAGGCAACCTTCAACAATACTATCGTCACCCTTACCGACAAAGAGGGAAATGTGATTATATGGACAAGTGGTGGCAAGATAGGCTTCAAGGGGGCAAGAAAGAGTACCCCTTTTGCTGCTCAACAAGCAGCTGCGACGGTGGCAAGAGAAGCCCTGGTTCTGGGATTGCGCCGGGTAGAAGTGAGAGTTAAAGGGCCAGGAGCAGGAAGAGAGGCAGCAATTCGATCACTCCAGGCCGCTGGGTTGGAAATATCGGCAATTCGCGATGTTACCCCAATACCCCATAATGGATGCCGACCACCTAAAAGGAGGAGAGTGTAACTGAACTATGGCTAGATATAGAGATGCTGTCTGCAAATTGTGCCGCAGAGAGGGCAGTAAGCTTTTCTTGAAAGGTGATCACTGTCTCACCCCAAAATGCGCCTTCGAGCGAAAGGCATACATTCCAGGCGAACAGGCACATCGGAGGACAAGGAGATTGTCACAGTATGCGTTGCAGCTGAGGGAGAAACAGAAGATAAAACGAATATACGGACTTCTGGAGAGGCAGTTTAGAAAATGCTTTCAAGAAGCCGTCAGAGAGAAAGGGATCACCAGCGAGAATTTCCTCCGACTGCTGGAATGTCGCTTGGATAATGCAGTCTATCGGTTAGGATTTGCTGCCTCCCGACGAGCAGCAAGACAGCTAATAAGACATAGACATTTCCTGGTCAACGATAAAATCGTCGATATTCCCTCATACGAACTATCACCGGGAGATATAGTTAAGGTACGCGAGAAGAGCAAACAGCTGGAAGTAATAGCCAACTCCCTTAAGAAATCTGGCAGGGGAAGAGAACTTCCCTGGCTGAGCGTGGATAAGGCGAATCTATCCGGAACATTACTCAGCCTTCCTACCAGAGAAGAGATTCCGGTTGCGGTAAACGAGCGTTTAGTGGTTGAGCTTTACTCAAAGTAGATTCAGCATATCCCGAATGTCTATTCTCTGTATAGCTTACCTTATCCCATACTACACCGAGAGGTTTAGATTATGAAGAGAGATTTTCATATGCCGAAATGGGTGGAGATTGACCAATCCACCTTAACGGAAGATTATGGTAAATTCATCGTTCAACCATTGGAGCCAGGATTCGGGGTCACACTGGGCAACGCTCTGAGGCGGGTATTACTCTCCTCAATCAAAGGAGCTGCCATTCAGTCGGTCAAGTTTGACGGTGTCTACCACGAATTCTCCACCATTCCTGGGGTAGTGGAAGATGTGACTGAAATAGTGCTTAACCTTAAAGAAATATGTTTTAGACTCCACGATACCGACTCTAAGAAGATCATTGTGGAGAAGCAGGGCAGCTGTGAACTGATGTCCAAAGACCTGGAAGTAGAGCCGTCCATAGAGGTCCTTAACCCAGAACTACACATTGCTACCCTGGGTGAGGATGCTCATCTCCGGGCAGAGATCGTTTTGACTACAGGTCGAGGTTATGTTCCCTGCGAAGAGAATAAATTACCCAACCAACCCATAGGGACTATAGCCATAGATTCCATCTTTTCCCCCGTTTGGAAGGTGAACTACAGGGTGGAGAACATTAGGGTAGAACAGAAGATAGATTACGAAAAGCTGATCTTAGAGGTCTGGACGAACAAGGTGATCAATCCCCAGGATTCAGTGAGCATTGCAGCCCGTATATTAAGGGACCATCTCAAGTTATTTGTTGATTTTGAGGAAGAACCCCAGGAGCCGGAGGAGGAGATTGACCAGGAGAAGATTCGGCTGAAAAAACTTCTCCGGATGCCGGTGGATGAATTGGAACTGTCAGTGCGATCGAGCAATTGTCTGCGAGCAGCTGAAATCAAAACTTTAGGAGATTTGGTGCAGAAAACAGAATCCGAGATGCTCAAATATCGCAATTTTGGGAAGAAGTCCTTAAGTGAACTGCAGAATGTCCTGGAGAAGTTCGGAATCTGCTTTGGGATGAATCTGGCAGAGTTGGAGATGGAAAAGGAGGAAGAGACGGATGCGACATCTTAAACAGGGTCGCAAATTAGGCAGAACATCCAGCCACAGAAAGGCAATGCTCCGGAATCTGGTGACTTCTCTTGTCGAGCACGAAGGAGTCAAAACCACCGATGCCAAGGCCAAAGAAGTCAGACCCCTGGTTGAAAAGCTGATTACACTTGCCAAAAGAGGAGATTTACACGCACGCCGACAGGCATTAGCAGTGCTTCGAGGTAAAAAAGTGGCAGCTAAGCTCTTCGATACAATTGCTCCCAGGTTCGCTGACCGAGAAGGGGGATACACCCGAATTATCAAAGTTGGACAACGTAAAGGGGATGGAGCTTCCGTTTCCTTAATCGAGATCCTGGGAAGAGAGCGAAGCGCACCTGAGGCGGAGACGAAAAAAGGAGCATAATATAGAGTCAATACTACTGAATTCCTGAGGGGCAAAGTAGCCACCTGTGAGCTGCATTGCCCCTTTTTGTCCTGGTGAGGAAACTTGCTTATGGTCTTTCCTCTACTATTCAGAAAATCAGTTTCGGCTGTCTGCTTCTTGATCTGGCTTATCATTCCCTTGGAGGGGGAGACAACAGAGATCAGGGCATTATGGGTGGTCAAAGATGCCCTTTATTCTCCCGCTACTGTGCTTCAAATGATAGAAGTAGCCCGGGAAAATGAGTTCAACCTGATCCTGGTACAGGTGAGATCCCG
>DAOWIT010000018.1 GCA_030640765.1 Candidatus Latescibacterota bacterium
ATGCGGTAAGGTAGTAGTCCGAAGAAAAGGCTACTATGTGTTAGAGGTCAACTTGAAAGGGAACAAATGTAAGTTCTGTGGTTATGAAATCCCTGGAGTTTGGAGCTAAGAGCCCGTTGGTGATTGGTGACTGGTGATGATGGTTGGTGATAAAAAATATCGTCTTGATGACTTCGAGCTTTATAATCTGGCCAGAGAGTTTCGAAAGAAAGTCTACAAGCTTATTAAGCAGCTTCCGTCTGAAGAACGCTATTGTTTGGAACCACAGATAAGAAGAGCTATTGTTTCTGTTACTAACAATATCGCGGAAGGACATGGGCGTTGGCATTATCAAGAAAACATCCAATTTTGCCGGGTTTCAAGGGGCTCGGTTGAAGAGATACTCGACGACATTAATGTCTGTTTAGATGAGGGATATGGTGAAAAAAATCACAACGAAGCGCTCAAGGAAGATGGCTATGCTCTGGTCGCAAAAATCAATAGCTACATTGCCTACCTTCGCAAATGTAAACAAGGAGCAAATGAGCAATCGGTTGTCGATGATCGAACCAATCACCAGTCACCAATCACCAATAGAACAAGTACAATAAACAAAATTCTGGAGCACTAAGAAGGCAGTGTCGAAATCAATGATGCAAGAATTGCGAACTTCCTAATGGAGGAGCAGAATGGAGCAGCGCAAACTTGACGATCTCTGCATCAATACCCTGAGAATGCTGGCGGTTGATGCTGTGGAGAAAGCAAATTCTGGACATCCCGGAATGCCCATGGGGACCGCGGCTATAGCCTATGTTCTGTGGACAAAATTTTTACGCCACAACTCCCGAAATCCCCTCTGGCCTGACAGAGACAGATTTGTCCTCTCTGCTGGCCACGGTTCAACCTTGCTCTACGGGCTTCTTTACCTCAGCGGATATGATATGTCCCTCGATGATATAAAAAACTTCCGCCAGTGGGGAAGCAAAACACCAGGACATCCTGAATATGATATCTCCTCAGGGATTGAGACTACCACAGGGCCTCTGGGACAGGGTTTTGGAACGGGAGTAGGGATGGCCATAGCCCAGCGGTATCTTGCTGAATACTTCAACCGCCCGGGCTATCCGTTGTTCGATTATCACATCTATGCGATCGTGAGCGATGGGGATCTGATGGAAGGGGTCTCCTCCGAAGCCGCTTCCTTAGCCGGTCACCTTAATTTGGGCAAGATCATCTATATCTACGATGACAATCACATTACCATCGAAGGTCCTACCGAACTGGCATTCAGCGAAGATGTGGGGAAAAGATTTGCAGCACTGGGGTGGCATGTGCAGGATATAGACGGATACGACCTTGGGGGGATTGGTAAAGCGATAGTGAAGGCCCAAGAAGAACAGGAGAGGCCATCGCTCATTGTGGCCAGAACCCATATTGCCTACGGCAGTCCCAACAAGCAGGACACTGCTGCCTCCCACGGAGCGCCACTTGGTTCTGGAGAGGTTAAACTCACCAAGCAGAATCTGAGCTGGCCCCAGGAACCAGATTTTTATGTACCCCAAGAGGTTTTGCTTCACTTCCGCAAGACCATCGAGCGAGGTGAAGGATGCGAAAAAGAGTGGCAAAAACTGTTCGAGGCATATCGCGGAAAATTTCCAGAACTGGCCCAGCAGTGGCAGATGTTCTCTGAAAGGAAATTCATCAGCGGTTGGAAAGAGAAAATTCCTACTTTTGAAGAGGCAGACACCCCTGTAGCTACCCGAAGCGCTTCGGGTAAGGTATTAAATGCCATAGCTCCTTACATCCCCAATCTCATCGGGGGCTCGGCCGATCTCGCCCCTTCAACCAATACTTATCTCAAAGACCTGGGAGATTTCGGGACTGACCACCAGGGAAGGAATTTTCACTTCGGCATAAGAGAACATGCTATGGGGTCAATATTAAACGGCATAGCTTTAAGCCAGGCCTTGATCCCTTACGGGGGAACTTTCCTGGTCTTTTCCGACTATATGCGACCGGCCATAAGATTAGCTGCGATGATGAAACTTCCGGTAATATATGTTTTTACTCACGATTCCATCGGGCTGGGCGAAGATGGTCCCACCCATCAGCCTATTGAACATCTGCCCAGCTTGAGAACTATACCAAATCTAACCGTTATCCGTCCGGCAGATGCTACAGAAACCGCGGTAGCCTGGGAGGTGGCGTTAGAAAACAGAGATGGACCTATTGCATTAACATTGACCAGGCAGAAACTGCCGATTATCGACAGGAAAAAATTCGCCTCGGCCACAGGCCTTAAGCGGGGCGCCTATGTCCTGGTAGATCCACCTGAAGGGCAGCCAGAGGTCATTTTGCTGGCTACTGGCTCTGAGGTTCATTTAGTCCTTGAGGCTTATGAAAAACTCATCAGTAAGGGGATTGCTGCGCGAGTGGTCAATATGCCAAGCTGGGAGCTGTTTGAGAAACAGTCCCCAGGATATAAGGATGTGGTTCTTCCACCTGAAGTCACTGCCAGGCTGGCAATAGAGGCATCTTGCCCATTGGGGTGGCACCGTTATGTGGGGCTCTGTGGCGAGGTGATAGGGATAACCACCTTTGGCGCCTCTGCCCCTTATAAGATCCTCTTTGAGAAATTTGGATTTACGGTGGATAATGTAATCTCAAAGGTGGAGGCGATTTTGGCGGGGCGATAGGCGAAATTGGAGTCCCGTTTCGGGAAAGTGCTGTAGTCTGGAGAAAATGATGAAGGTTTTAATTCCACTAATGCAACAGAACAGCCTGCTCAACGATGAGACAAAAGAGGCGGCCTTTCTTAAGCTTTGCGGTTCTTCTGTGGTGGAAAGAACCCTGGTGCTTTTGGCCTCGGCTGGGCTGACGGAAGTGGTTATCCTCTCTACCTACAGCAGACAAATAATAGAAAGCCACCTGAGGGAGGTCGAAGATTTAGGGCTGCAGATCGAGTATCTCACAGTGTCCAACGCTGGGCAGACATTAACAGAGGCGATTCTGGCAGCAAAAGATATTATTGGGGAGG
>DAOWIT010000095.1 GCA_030640765.1 Candidatus Latescibacterota bacterium
CTGAGTAGCCTGAAAACTCAGATCAGAAATAGATTTAACTGTTCGATTGCTGAGGTTGAGGACAACGACCTGTGGCAAAAATCGGTACTGGCAGTAGCAGTGGTCTCCAATGAGTCCAAGCACGCCGATCAAGAGATGGCTAAGATCGCTAAATTTATCGAAAGTGATGGGCGAGTCCAGCTTTTAGACTATTCCACTAAGATGTTATAAAAAGGACCTGCCAAGGCAGTAAAAGGCTTAGAGGAGAGAAAGGCAACCCAGGGCGGAAGGTCATAAAGGGCATTGCTTTTGTCGCCTTAGCTCCCTTTCAACCTTTTCAGAGCCTTTTGGGCCTTTTAAGGTCTTTTAAATGAAAGCAGAAAGGCAGCACCTAAATGAACTACAGGCGAGCCGATCGGGTGGCTGATCTGCTCCAGTTTGAACTGTCAAAAATCATCAGGGAGAATATGAAAGACCCTCGCATCGGCTTTGTGACTATTACCAGAGTCGAAGTCTCGGATGATCTGCGACACGCTAAGGTTTATGTCAGTGTTTTGGGGCAGGAAAAGGAGAAAGAGGACTCCTTAACTGGCCTTAATCACGCCGCTGGATTCACCCGTAGTCTGCTGGCAGGGAGAGTTAGGTTGAAACGCATTCCCGAGCTCACATACTGTTACGATGACACCTTAGACTATGCCTTGAATATTGATAAATTGCTTGATGGATTGGAGAATGGAAGGGATATTGGTGGTGGATAAAGAGGTCCAATGGACCTCTCACGATGTGGTAAGCAAGCTGCGAAATATCCTTAAAATAAAGAAAATAGGACATACCGGAACCTTAGACCCTTTAGCTACAGGGGTGTTGGTTATTCTACTTGGCCGGGCAACCAAGATCCTCCAGTTTCTTCAAGAACAGGAAAAAGAGTACATTGCTCAGATCTGTCTGGGCATTTCCACTGATACATTTGATGCTCAAGGACAAGTGCGAGAAAAAAAGGAAGTCCCGGAGTTTGAACTTGCCGATGTAGAAAGGGCAGGTAACAGCTTTGAGGGAGAGATAGAACAGTCGCCGCCCCCCTTCTCCGCCATCAAGATCGGAGGAAGGAAGTCCTATCAATTGGCTCGGGCGGGGAAAGCTGTTGAGCTTAAACCTAGAAAAGTCAATATCTCACAGATAGAACTTCTGGAGTGGAAATCGCCTGTATTGAAGCTGCGGATCCTGTGCTCAAGGGGCACTTATATCAGGTCCTTAGCAGAGGACATAGGGCAAAAACTGGGATGTGGAGGGCATCTGCTTTCGCTGCGCAGGATTAGATCCGGAGAATTCAGTATTGATCAGGCATTGACCCTAAACCAGATTTTCACTCTCCACGAAAAGGAGACCCTTCACAGGGAGGTTATTTCCATAGATCAGGCCTTACGGCACCTCCCGGCGATCAACCTGTCTTCCAATGGAATCTTCAGCTTTGAACATGGCGCTAAAGTAAATCTATCGGCTATCTCTGATATTCCTTTGGGGGCGGTATCCCAATCTGTTCACCCTTATCAGAACAAAGTGAGGGTGAAGGACGACACCGGGCATCTTATGGGAATCGGCAGGTTAGATCCTTTAACCGGGAGACTCTGCCCTCTAAGCGTTTTTAGATGAAGATAATAGAAGATATCAACCATTGTAATGAATTTGGTTCCGATTCTGTAATTACTGTGGGGGCATTCGACGGTGTTCACCTCGGCCACGCTGCTATCCTGAGGTATCTTAACAATGTATCCTCCCAGGCAGGAAGTCCAAGCGCAGTGGTCACTTTTGAACCCCACCCCCAGGAGATCGTAAATCCCCAAGGGGCTGTTTCTCTCTTGACTACTAAGGAGGAGAAACTCGAGGCCTTTGCCTCATTGGGAATTGAGACGGTCTTTGTTCTCCCCTTCACTGCTCAGTTGGCTGAATTGAGCCCAGAGGAGTTCGTCAGGGAGATATTAGTCGACAGGCTTCGGACAAAGCGGTTAGTGATTGGATACAACCACACCTTTGGCAACGGCCGGTCTGGCAATGTCGAGATTCTCCAGGAGCTGGGCAACAAGTGGGGTTTTAGAGTAAATGTAGTCCCTCCTGTGATAGTGGGTGGACGACCCGTCAGCAGCACCAGGATAAGGAATCTGCTCAGCGAAGGGAATGTGTCTGAGGCAGCACAACTGCTGGGTCGCAATTATGACTTCTGCGGTTTGGTTTATTCGGGGGAAGGTCTGGGCAGAAGGCTGGGTTTTCCCACGGCAAATCTCCGGGTAAAAAATACCCGAAAACTTATTCCTTCGACAGGGGTTTACGCTGTTCGGGCGATGTTCGCGACCCAGCGCAGAGCGGGGGTGATGAACATCGGATACCGGCCCAGTTTTGAGGGAACTCAGCAGACTATTGAGCTTTACCTCCTGAATTTCAAAGGCGATCTTTATAACACTGAATTGAAAGTGGAACTGCTTTCTAAGATAAGAAACGAGATAAAGTTCTCACGAAAAGAGGCCTTGATAAAACAGATAAATGACGATATAAAAGTGGCAGAGGAATTAACGAGCAACCGAAAGATTCGCCCTTAAGGCAATCTCGGTAACACAACAAAACAAGGAGATAAAACCTATGGGATTGACGAAAGAGCAGCGAACAGAGATTATCAGCACTCTGGCAAAACACCCAACGGACACAGGGTCCCCGGAAGTCCAAATCGCCCTGCTGACTGAAAGAATCGCCTTGCTCACCGAGCACTTCAAGACACACAAGAAGGATACTAACTCACATCGAGGACTGTTAAAACTGGTCGGACAGCGAAAGAGACTCCTTAGCTACCTTCATCGTAAAGATGTTGAGCGCTACCGGGCATTGGTCAAAAAGCTGGGGCTCCGAGAGCGAATTATGTGAACTCCGTTAGCTGTTCACTATCTGACGAGGTGAATTCTGGGAAACCCATCACTGCTTTTCAAGGCATCCAGTTTCACAGTCAATAACAAATTAAAGAGGTAAATAAACAAAATGATTAACACCGTAGAAATGAAATTAGGCGGCAGGACACTTTGCATAGAGTCGGGAAGGGTTGCTACTCAAGCAGATGGAGCGGTAATCGTCAAATACGAAGGAACCGTTATCTTGGCCTCTGTGGTAGCTTCCAAAGAACCCATCCCTGACCGTGGTTTTTTCCCTCTTACCGTGGAGTTCAGAGAGAAATACTATGCGGCAGGAAAAATCCCGGGGGGATTTTTCAAAAGGGAAGGACGTCCCCGTGAAGGGGAGATCCTGGCAGCCAGAATGATTGACCGTTCCTTAAGGCCTTTATTTGCAGAAAATTATAAAAACGAGGTCCAAATAATAGTTATGGTTCTCTCCTCAGATCAAGAGAACAACGCCGATGTACCTGGGATAATCGGAGCATCGGCTGCTTTGGCTATCTCACCTATTCCATTTGGGCACATTGTAGGAGCGGTGCGTATCGGCACGCTCGATGAACGCCTGATAGTGAACCCCAGCTTTTCCCAGGCAGACGAGGGAGAGATGGACCTAGTGGTCTCGGCTACCTCTGACGCAGTTGTCCAGATGGAGGGTAGCACCAAAGAAATCACCGATCAGCAAATAGTGGAGGCTATCTCTTTGGCTCAGGAACAGATCCAAGAGATATGTCAGCTTCAAGAACAACTCAAACAGCTTTGCGGTAAACCTAAGCTTGAAATGCCAGAGTTGTCAGAAGATCCTGAACTGGAAAGATCGGTTCGAGAACAGTTTGCCACCAAGATTGACCAGGCCAACCGCATTGCGGAAAAAACGGAGCGAAACAGCGCCCTTGACCAGATCGTCCAAGAAGCAGTTGCTGCCTTCTCGGAAAAATACCCAGAGAGCGAAGGGTTGATCAAAGCTGAGATTGCGAAGATTCAGAAAGAACAAATGCGGCGGATGGTCTGTGAGGAAAACAGGCGCATTGATGGCCGAGACCTGGACGATATCAGATCTATTAGTTGCGAAGTAGGGGTTTTGCCCCGTACTCACGGCTCTGCACTGTTCACTCGGGGACAAACCCAGAGTCTGGCAACCATTACTCTGGGCACTAAACTCGACGAACAGAAGATCGAGACCTTAGAGGGTGAATCCTGGAAGAGCTATATGCTCCATTACAATTTCCCTCCTTTTAGTGTAGGTGAGACGAGGCCCATTCGAGGGGTCTCTCGCCGGGAGATAGGACACGGTAATTTGGCTGAACGGGCCCTGGAACCGGTCATCCCCAGCGATGAGGTCTTCCCCTATACCATCCGCATCGTCTCTGACATCTTGGAGTCAAACAGCTCTTCTTCAATGGCAACAGTCTGTGCCGGCTCTCTGTCGCTGATGGATGCCGGTGTTTCCGTTAAGACATCGGTGGCTGGAGTGGGTATGGGGTTGATCAAAGAAGGTGATCGGGCAGTGATTTTGACCGACATCGCAGGCATAGAAGACCACTACGGAGATCTTGATTTAAAGGTGGCCGGAACTCGAAAAGGAATCACCGCTGTCCAATTAGACACCAAGATTCGGGATCTCTCTCTGGAGGTCATCGCCGAGGCCCTTCAAAAGGCAGATCAAGCCCGATCCAAGATCCTGGACCTTATGGATCAGACCATCTCTGAACCCAGACCAGAGCTGTCTGCTTATGCTCCTCGAATCATTTCCTTCAAGATAAAACCCTCTCAAATTGGGGCAGTCATTGGAACCGGGGGAAAGGTTATCCGTGAGATCACTGAAACCACAGGTGCTACCATAAACATAGAAGATGACGGAACAGTGACAATTGCCTCAGTGGATATGGCAGCTGGCGAAGAGGCAGTGAAGATCGTAAAGGAGATCACTGCAGAACCCGAACTGAACAAGCTCTACACTGGTGAAGTTAAACGAATCACCCCTTTTGGTGCTTTCGTAGAGGTTCTACGGGGCAAGGAAGGACTGCTTCACATCTCGGAGGTGGATTTCCGACGAATAGATAAAGTGGAAGATGTGTTGAAAGTCGGGGAGGAGGTCTTGGTTAAGGTTATTGGGATTGATGACTCAGGCAAAATTAAGTTGAGCAGAAAAGCTGCACTGAAACCGCAGCAAGGAGGAGAAAGGAAGCAACGGCCAAAAAGCAGGAGATCCTTTTAATGCAAAAGTCCCTTTCTTCTTCTCTCTCCTCTAAGGGCCTATCCCAATCTCTTGCCCGCTCCCCCCAGGAATCGGTTTTAGAGAATGGCATCAGGGTTGTCACCGATTACATTCCCTATGTTCGCTCTGTCTGTCTTGGGGTTTGGGTCACCTCTGGGTCAACAGACGACTCTCCCTCCCAGAGAGGTATTTCCCATTTCTTAGAGCATATGTTCTTTAAGGGAACTGCTCGTAGAGATGCCTTTCAGATCGCTCACAGCTTAGAGTCTTTGGGGGGAAAGCTAAACGCCTTTACCAGTAAGGATGTTACTTGTTATTATGCTCGGATATTAGATGAACACCTGCCGGTGGCGATAGATGTGCTCTCCGACATTCTCACCAACTCT
Source organism: Candidatus Latescibacterota bacterium (assembly GCA_030640765.1). GTDB lineage: Bacteria > Latescibacterota > MVCY01 > MVCY01 > MVCY01 > MVCY01. Next base: position 5,514 of record DAOWIT010000095.1, read on the forward strand.
ATTTTTTCACCAAAGGAGATAGAGAAGGAGAAGCGGGTAGTCATTGAAGAGATACGGAATGTTCAGGACAGCCCCGATGAGCTGGTTCACGAGCTGTTCTTCCAGTCGCTTTACGAGACCCATCCTATAGGAGTTTCCACCTTAGGGGAGGAGCAAACTGTTTCCCGCCTCTGCCGTGACGATCTTCTAAAGCATAAAGACCGGCTTTATAATACCCAGAATATGGTCATTGCTGCAGCGGGAAATATAGAACACGAGAAAATGGTGGAAGTGACCTTAGCTAATTTTCATTTTCCCGAATCATCCGCTCCTTCCGACAGCCAATCTATTCCTGTTCCCACGCTTAAGATTAAACAGGTCAAGAAAGATATTTCACAAGTTCATCTCTGTTTGGGCATACAGGCTTGTCCTTACCGGGCACCTCAGAGATATCCTTTGTTAGTTTTAGACACCCTTCTGGGGACGGGAATGAGTTCTCGTCTGTTTCAGAATATCCGGGAGAAATTAGGGTTGGCCTACTCGGTGTATTCCTATCTGCAATTGTTTCAACAGACCGGACTGTTTGGGGTCTATCTTGCTACAGATCCAGCTAAGTTGACTAAAGCAGTGGAATTAATATTAAACGAATTTGTGAGCATAAAGAAAAAGGGACTTGCTAAGGATGAGCTTTTTTTCACCAAGTCACAATTGAAGGGCAATTTGGTGCTTACCTTAGAAAACACTTCTAATCGGATGATCCGCATTGCCGAACAGGAGATCTACGACGGGCAATTGCATCTTTTAGATGAGACAATCGCCGCTATTGATGCTGTCTCTGAAGAACAGATTCAGCAGGTAGCACACTGGCTGTTTGACCCGGAGAGACTGTGTCTGACCTTAGTGGAACCCCAGCAAATTGATGAACAGAAAACCGAACAGGGACTTATGGAGATATTAAAGAACAGCAGTCGATGAGCACAGAGCTTTTTTGTTCCCTGTATTGCCCTTCTGGATTATCTCTAAGGGAGAAAAATAAAAAAAGTTGTTGACTTTATCCACTCACTCTCGTAAATTATGACTTGGGTATATGGAGGTATAGTGGAGCAAAGAAACAGGAAGCAGAAAGTGGGGCTTTGCGTTCATTTCAGAGCGTTTCATATCTCCAAGATGTTTCGAGAATTTGTCTCTGTTTGGCTTCTATACTGTGTTCTGCAGTCACCAAACCAGTAAACTGGGAAGGAGGTGAAAAGATGTCCCGTAAAAATTGGTTGAAAAAGTTATCGATATTTGTGCTTGCCTTTTCGGTATTGTCTCTTCCTTTGCTTAGTGGGTGTACTAAACATCCTTCACCCCAGGAGTTAACACGTCTGGAGGAGGCATCCCAGGCGGCTGAGACAGCAGAGGAAACGCTACAGCAGAAAAAGGAGGAGAAGACAACACTGGAGGCCGAGCTTTCTGCTAAAAAGGCCCAGCTGAAGGAACTGGAGGCAAAAAGAGAGACCGTCAAGGAAAACGCAGCGAAGAAGTGAGTCTATCGGAGGATTCCGGGCAACAGCAAAGGCTAAAAGCTGCACTACCGATAAGCTGAATCCTGGGAGAGCGATAAGGTTAGAAAGAACGTGCTCCAGACTTTGTCCGGTTTTAGTCATAATTTTGGGTATCTCCTTGCTGCATCAGGTTAGAGAACTTGGCTATGTTGGAAAAGGGAGATAATTAAGAAGGGAGGTCAAAATGGATGGTTTTAAAAAGGCTGTGTTCCTGTTATGCGCCGTTGCCTTTGTAGCCTTAGTTTTAGGATGGAACAGTGCTGAAGCAGCCGAGAAGAAGATGCCTTACAAGGAATATCAAGCCTTGCTGGCAGAGTATGCTCAGCGGGAAAGTACCGCCACTGCTGCTATTGCCGAGGTTCAAAAGGAAACAGATTCATTGCGGGAGCAAATCAACCAGACGGAAGGAAAGATCGCAGCAGTGCAGCAAGAAATCTACGAGCTGATCCAGTCGGATGAGGCTGGGGTGAAGCAGTTCGAAGGCGAACTGGACAGAACTGCAAGCCAGATTCAGGGACTGAGATACCTCTCGGCTGAGGAACTTTACAAGGAACATGAGGAGATCAAAGCACTTAGGGATAGATTTAACCAGTTGAAGGCTAATCCCATCTGCTATTTGCCTGAAATCCGCCAGAAGGTGGAGACCATCGAGGGGATGCTCGCTGATCTGGAGGCTGCCATGCCAAAGGTCGCTCCGCCAGATTACTACACCGTAGTGCGGGGAGATTGTCTCTGGGGTATCGCTAAGAAAAAGGAAGTTTACGGCGATCCTTATCTATGGCCCTGGATATACAGCACAAATAGAGATAAGATCAAGAACCCCAACCTCATATATCCCGACTGGGTTCTTACTATCCCCAGAGGGGTTGGACCGGGACAGCATCTGGTAGTCAGGGGAGAGTGGTTGTCCAAAATCGCGGGCTATTCCCACATCTACGGTGATCCTACCAAGTGGACCAAGATCTACCAGGTGAACAAGGATCAGATAAAGAATCCCAATCTGATCTATCCAGCTTATGTGCTGGAGATACCCCAGGAGTAAAATCGCTGAGAGATGGCTTCTTCAGGAAAAGAAACCCATCTTCTCGGCAGAACAGGAAAAAACAGGGTTTAGAAACAAGGGCCCTCGATTTCTGGTCTGGCCAGAGGTTGAGGGCTCTTTTGAGTAAAGAGACAGAAGCAATATGGCCAAGAGAGATAAACAACTAAACAGGAGGATTTCTGAAAAGGTATCCATTGGGGATATTGATCCTATGTTCTTATACGGGCATCATGATTGCAATCTGGCCAGGATTGAGGAACGATTCGGGGTTAAAGTCACAGCCCGAGGCGAACAGATTACCTTTCAGGGTGAGGATGAGAATGTGCGGAAGGTATCCGGACTTTTCGGTCGGCTTTTAGAACACCTCCACCAAGGATATGATCCCAATAATTTCGATCTTGTATCCACCCTTGAGTACCTTGACTTATCTTCTTCCCCTCAATCCGAGCTGGGCCAAAGGGAGCGCATCTCTGAGCTACAGATGATGGGCTCCCCCATTGTATTGGCATCTGATAAAAAAGTAATCAAAGCAAAGACTGCGGGGCAACAGAACTATGCGATAGCTATTCGAGAATGTGATATTGTCTTTTCCATAGGCCCGGCCGGAACGGGGAAGACCTACCTGGCAGTGGCTATGGCACTGGCTGCGCTGAAAGGGAAAGAAGCTGACCGGATTATCTTGGTTCGGCCAGCAGTGGAGGCAGGAGAGAGTCTGGGATTTTTACCCGGAGATATGGAAGAGAAAATAGACCCTTATTTGCGGCCACTTTATGATGCATTGTATGATATGCTCCCCGCCGAAAAGCTACGCCGATTGTTAGCTGTACGAACTATCGAGATTGCTCCCTTGGCCTATATGCGCGGCAGAACCCTAAACCAGTCATTTGTTATCCTCGATGAGGCCCAGAATACGACCACCACTCAGATGAAGATGTTTTTGACAAGACTGGGAATGGGTTCAAGGGCCGTTGTCAACGGAGATATCACCCAGATAGATCTGCCTGACCCAAAGTTGTCGGGATTAGTTCAAATCCAGTATATCCTCGCGGGGGTCAAAGGAATCAAATTTGTCTATCTCACCGAGAAAGATGTCGTCCGACATCGACTTGTGAAGGACATAATCAAGGCTTATGATCAACACGAGAACGGCAACACCTCAAGGAATAGCAAGATACCGCTGAATTCTGAAAGTCAGGATATATAGGGTATTTATCCAAAAGAATTTTACCTCCAGGATTTCCTGATATGCTGAATATTCGGTTTAAAAGGGTATTGGTTCACTGGCGAGAAGTTGGAAGGCAGTTGAATACCTCTACC
>DAOWIT010000071.1 GCA_030640765.1 Candidatus Latescibacterota bacterium
GGTCCTCCAAACATGGCGGCACCGACACCAAACTTAGTTCCTCCTACAGCCAACAGTCCAGCCGCTACCCAATAAATGATAAATATCTCCTGTGTCTTCAACCTGACGAAGGCCCGCTTAGCAATCTCAACGAACAATATTATTGTCACCCACTGGGCAGCCCCTTGCATGGTCTGTCCCATAATTAACCCCAGGTAGATCGTGGCAGGCATCATAATAAGCCCCACAAATAACGCAGCCCAAAGGGTCCTTATGTTGAATCCGTGCTCATAGGGCGCCTCTTCCGGCATGATCCGGTAGTCTTCCTGGAGCTCCTCTTTCTTCTCCTCTGCCAATTTTCTCTCCCTTCCAAAGACATTGATTTAGACAGATTAAAACAGGTTCCATACAAGGTAAACGACAAATTGAAGGGTAGTTAGGAAGTCCTTGCACTTCGCATTTCAAACTTCACACTTCCCACTTCTTAGGCCCTCAGCATCCTCTTCCCCTCAGCGGTGTAGTCTTCCTTCATCCCCGGTGGGACCGTTCTCCAGATTAAGAAGCGCTTCCTGAGGGAGTGCAAGAAACCCCGGTTAAGTCTCTTCCAGGAGGCGACCTCACCTGAGATCCGGTGAATACTGACAACGATTTTATAAATGTTATGTTCCCCGGTGGGAATAGCATCGAAAACCACAGTCTGGTTCACCCCCAGGTCATATGGGGCAAGCCAGGTCACCAGGGATATTCTGTACCCCAAGTTGTCGTCATACTTTATGGATGAAAGCTTTACATCCCCGGCAGTAAAATCACCAATTGAACCCTCTCCGTAGGAGTCAAAAACCTTTGCTAAGTAAACATACATCCCTAAGACCTCAGCTCCTCCAACGGTGAAAGGAAAGTCAAATCTCCAATCGTCCCCTTCAGGTTCCGGCAAATGCCACTTTCTGGTAACATCGGGCACTGCCATGTTTGCAGCCTTCCTGGCTGGATACAGTGTCGAAAGTAATACTGTTGCCATCACAATCACGGTTGACCAGATCGCAGATAGAGAGGAATAGTTCAGCGACATCCCCCCCAGCTTACCCAGGGATAGGAGTATCTTGGCGGTGCTTTGTCCGATGAGATAGCCTCCCACAGCACCTATGGTAGCGAAGACAGCGGCCTCGGCAATGAACAGAGCAGCTATATGAACCGGCGCCAGTCCGACTGAACTGTAAATCGCGATTTCAGTGTACCTTTCGTACACTGCTCCCAACATCGTATTCAGGACAATCAGGGCAGCGATCAGGATGGGGATAAACAGGTTGGCAACACCTGCGAGCGAGGTTGCACCCAATGAGCTGTACACTTTCACCTCATCGCCACTCCCTACAAACATAGTCAAGGCTACCCGCGACATAAACTCCTCTATGTCGGGGATAAAGTCCGTGATCGGATTGCCTTGTTCATCTTTAAATGAGGTGATTGCCACGGAGTTCAGTGTTCCCCCGATATCCATCACGTAGTCGTGAGGGAGGATTATCACATTGCTTGCCTCTAAGTGGAGAAATGCCTGTATCGGCGCAGTGGCCCGAAGATTAGGATCCTCTGTTAACGCTTCTGTAAGCCTTGTCTTCTCGGTCACCGTATCCACCGGGGTGAGTTTCTCATCGTCCATTCCTCTGAATTTATTAAACTTTTCTGAATCAACGATCCCGATAACCTCGAATTCGGAGCCGAGTATCTTGACCCTTGCCCTGCCAATATCATCTGGGGTTATGCCCACCAGGCTGGCCATATCGCTGGGCAGGATGCAGACCTTTCGTTCGCCCTCTTTGAACCAGCGGCTCTTTCCTATCAATAGCTTATCCAATCCGGTTGCCTGAGGCTCGTGCGGGACCATTCCCAAGAGCCCGTTAGCAAAACTCACCTTTCTTGTGGGAAAAGCCTGGAAGTTAATATAGACCTTCTCGCCTTTGGTTTTAGCCATATACCAGGAACGGGGCAGTATGGTAGCTTTCTCTGCGAAGGCACTTTTTATATACTCCAGCACCGAACCTTGTAATGTTCTCCAATTTCTATCTCTGATCAATCCTCCCTGATAGGGCGGTTTGTTGTCACGAGGCAGCTTGTAAAACTTCAGAGAAGTACTTATCGAGGTAAAAGACAAGACGGTAAAGGTCAACAATATCAGGGTCGTCGCTGTCAAGCCAGTCCTCAAAGGCCTCTTCCTCAGGTTTGACACACCCAAAGAGACGGCGGCACCGGTCGCGCTCAGCCTCCCCACATCTGCCTCATGCACTCCAGAGGCAGTCCGCTTAATCTTCCGAATCTCCTGGCTGAACTTCGATACCACTAATGTCAGCACAACGGCGCTGAGTGCCAATGTTATAAATGCCAGAAAGATAACATAGGCAGACTTACTCAATTTGAATGCCGGATGAACAAATTGCAGGATTATGAAAACGATTACAAATACACCAGCAACCCCTAAGATCTGTTTGGTAATGTTTTTGGACCCAAACAGCAACCTCTCCATGAAGAAGGAGAAGGGCAGCAGCAGAGCAAAATAAAAGATGATCCCCCTGACGGTATCATTTGCTGTCTCCTTCACATCCGGATATCCCCTGGCCTCTAAGCCCCAAGCCCTCCTCGCCGAGGCTATGAACTTATCATATTGAAAATCTGCCAGGTATTTTCTTGCTTCTTCTAAGGCTATCTTGCTCTCGTGGTGAAGTTTTTCAATCCTTTCGTTTCTAACAGCATATTTCAACAGAGTTTTCAGTCTGACATCGTCTATCACCCACATATCTTTGGCGGTTTTATACGCCGGATTAAAGAGCACCCCGGACGATATATCATAGCCCTTTCCTAACGCTTCGGTCAAAATGGATGGATTTACCTCTTGTTCAC
>DAOWIT010000142.1 GCA_030640765.1 Candidatus Latescibacterota bacterium
GAAATTAGCAAAACCATCTTGATGAGATGGATAAGGTAATTTGGATTTTAATGGTTATAGTTCCTAAATAACAATTAGTTAAGTTTAACAATCCCCCTTTCTTTGCGTTAGTTTATCCCTCCGAATCAGACGGATAAACTAACCTCCTTGATATTACAATGTATCCGTTTTTTCCTCCTTTCTCGGCCATTTTTCAAATTATTTCTTGCTTGATTTGTAAAAAACTCCCCAAACCTGATTTCACTACAGAGAACACAGGAAAAGCAAAAAGGATCAATCAAGGTTGACTTAGAAACTCCCTCGCCTGTTCTGCCCCCGAACAGACAAAAAGTCTTATCCCTTCAATCGCCCGCGAGACCATAGTGTTGACCACCGGAAGTTCCTCTGCTCTGAATTCTCTCAATACAAATTCCGTCAGGTCTGTCTCCTCAGGGAGCGGCCCGATCCCCAGTCGCAGGCGAGGAAACTGGTCGGAACAGAGATTCCATATCAGAGAGGCCAGGCCCTTGTGTCCGCCATCTGAGCCTTCCAGGCGCAAGCGGGTCTTCCCTAAGGGTAAATTCACATCATCTGAGACCACCAGAAGCTCTTCGGTGGAAACTGGAAACCGTTGTTTCAACCTTAGGGCTGCCAGACCACTTCTGTTCACGAAGGTCGTCGGCTTGACCAACACCACCGGCACTTCCTCAATTCTCCCTGGGGCAAATAGATAAAGGTCCGCCTCTTCCCATTCTATCTTCAACTGGACTGCCAGGTGGTCTACTACTGTGAACCCTAAGTTGTGTCGTGTTCGGTGATACAGCTCTCCAGGGTTTCCCAACCCCAGTATGGCGTACAAACCTGATTATTCCTCCTGTTTGGACTCTTCCTTTTCTCCCTCCTCCTCCTCTTTTTCCTCTCCTTCTACAGCTTCTTCAAGCTCTTCCTCGACCTCCTCGACCGGCTCTACAATCACAACCGGCGGCAGGATTGTTACCACAGAAGAGGTTGAGTCAGTGAGCACCCGTGCCTTGCTAATCTCTAAATCTTCCACATGGACGGAGTGACCGATGTCAAGCTCGGAGACATCCACTTGGATGTGTTCAGGAATGTCAGAGGGAAGACACTCGATTTTCAAGGCGTGGAGGACGTGTTCCAAAATGCCCCCTTCCTTTGTCCCCTTGGCGGTACCTTCAATAACTATGGGGATTTCCACCGTCACCTTGGTTTTCATAGAGACATGCTGCAGATCCACATTGAGATACTCCTGGGTGACAGGATGAAGCTGGACTTTTCGGATTATTACTTTCGCTTTCTTTTGTTTTTTGCCATTCCCAGCCAAGAGAAGGGAAATTACAGTGGTCTCTCCAGCAGTGTGGAGCACTTTTTTAAGCTCGTTTACCTCCACAGAGAGAACAACAGGCTCCTCGCCAGGGCCGTACAAAACCCCTGGGATTTCGCCCGAGCGTCTGGCTTTCTTGGCATATTGTTTTCCTGTTTGGTCTCTTCGCTGAGCGTGCAGGATAATGTCTGACATTGTAGCTCCTTACCTTTGGTGTAGAAAATAGTGAACAGAGTTAACTGAATAGAAAACTGACTGATTTTCCTAAGTGGATTCTTCTTATGGCCTCGGCGAACAGGGGGGCAGCAGAGATAACGGTGAGTTTGTCATCATCGGTCTTCTGCACCGGTATGGTGTTCAAGACGGCTATTTTCGTCACCGGCGAGCGGTTCAGTTGCTCCACAGCTCCTGAAGCGAGGACAGGATGGGTACAGGCAACGTAGATCTGTTTGGCGCCGTTTCGTTTCAGGGCTGCAGCAGCCTCTATTAAGGTGCCGCCGGTGGTAATCATATCGTCTCTTAGCAGCACATTTTTCTGTTCTACTTCCCCGATAATGGTCTCTACTGCGACGGCATCCGGTTTGGGTCTCCTTTTATCCACTAAGGCCAGCCCTGCTCCCATGCTCTTGGCAAAGGCTCGGGCCATCTTGATGCTGCCTACATCAGGGGAGACAATCACCAGGTTCGACAGATTCAGCCCTTTGAAGAAGTCCACAAATAGGGGAGAAGAATAGAGATGGTCAACTGGTAGGTCAAAAAAACCCTGAATCTGGGCGGCATGCAGGTCCATCGTGAGCACTCTGTCTGCCCCCGCCGCTGTAATCAAGTTGGCAACTAATTTAGCAGAGATAGGGACTCGAGGCTGATCTTTTCTGTCCTGTCGGGCGTAGCCGAAATAGGGGATGACAGCCGTTATCCTTCTGGCCGAAGCCCGCCTGGCAGCATCAATCATAAGCAGCAGCTCCAGCAGGTTGTCCGCTGGGGCATGGGTGGACTGAACGATGAATACATCAGTGCCGCGAACACTCTCGTTGATCTGTACCGAGATCTCGCCGTCCTTGAACCTGCTCACATCAGCCGAAGCCAACCCTACATTCAGATGCTGAGCGATCTCTTCGGCCAAAGAGCGATTGGAGTTACCGGAGAAAAGTTTCAATTCTACCCACTCCTTTTTAAAAATTAGCTACCGGGTGAGGACTCGAACCTCAATTCACGGCTCCAAAGGCCGTTGTCCTACCATTGGACGACCCGGTATAGTTTGTCAATCACCAGTCACCAATACGAAACAATACAATATTGATCCTTTCGTAAAAAGTCTAAAATCTACCACGGAGGCACGGAGACACGGAGAAAAGCAAGCATACAATTACTTGATTATTTTGAGATTTGTTTCTCTCTGTGTCCTCCGTGTCTCTGTGGTGAAATCAGATTTATGGTCTTTTTACGAATCAATATTCAATGGCGTTCGGTGTTTTTCAGCGTTCAATCTTTTCCGGAGATAGGTTTAACCTACCGAACGACAGACAAAGACACTCCAAGTAGAGTTTTGCAGCGTCTTGGCTGCCTGTCTGGCCTGAGAGGGGTCATCAAAAAGACCATAGACGGTAGAACCACTGCCGGAAAGAGAGGCCATTATGGCCCCTGCGGAGAGCAGCTTTTTCTTTATTTCCCCGATTAGAGGATAGCGGTCTTCCACTGCTTGCTCAAGGTCGTTTTTCATATCCTGGAACGGCAGTTCTTTATCTGTGAGCCCTCTTTTCAAAGAAAGAATAAAATTAACATATTTGTCCCCTGAAGTCAAGTCATTTTTTCTGTTCTTATAAGCCCATTCCGTAGAGACGGCAAAACCCGGATAAATTGCAACATAAATCAGCGGCTTGGGTAATTTCAGGTAATGCAGGGTCTCTCCCCTTCTTGAGGCGACAGCAGTACCTTTCCGGAGGAGAAAGGGCACATCTGAGCCAACCGAAGAAGCGATATTGAGCAATTCGGACTCTGTTATCTTCAGTTTCCACAGGCGGTTCAAGCCTCGCAGGGTGGCGGCGGCATCGGAGCTGCCCCCCCCCAGTCCGGCCCCCACCGGGATACGTTTTTGTATTGTTATGCTAACCCCTTTTTCTACATTGTATTCTTTCTTCAACAGGGCGGCTGCCTTGTAGGCCAAGTTCTTCTCGCCATCGGGCACTCCCTCTATCCCAGAGCAGTGTACATCTATCTCTTTTGGTCTTTCAACTAAGGTAAGTGTGTCACATAAGTCCACAGTTTGCATTACCGAAAGAATATCATGGAATCCATCGACACGCCGGCCCAGTATCTTCAAACCAAGGTTTATCTTAGCATAGGCCTTTTCAGTCACAACAGCCATTTCACTCACTCTCTCTCGACAGCCCTTTGGGGAGCCACCAGATTGTTGGCCTTCAGCAGGGCTTCGATAGACTCACCGGCGTCTGCCCACCAGCCCTCCAGGATCTCGTAGGTCATCTCCCCTGACTCAATGTAGGCGTTGTTGACATCGGTGATCTCCAACTCTCCTCTCGCCGAGGAGGGCAGAGTCCTGATGATGTCAAACACCTTGGAATCATACATATAGATTCCTATCACCGCAAAGGGACTTTTAGGGTGTCGGGGTTTTTCCTCGATGCGAACGATCCTGTCTCCCACAATCTCCGGCACTCCGTAGCTCTGGGGAATTTCCACCTCTTTCAGCAGAATCTTGGCCCCGCTTTTCTGCTTCTGGAACCCGTTCACCGCCTCACGTATGCTTCCTTCAATGATGTTGTCTCCCAGGAAGACCACCACTTTGTCTTTCCCCACAAAGTGCTCTGCCAGACCCAAGGCTTCAGCGATTCCACCGGCCTTTTCCTGGTAAGTGTAGTTCAGGTCTTTAAGCCCGAACTGGGTTCCGTTGCCCAAGAGCCGGAGGAAATCGCCGGCGCTTTCTCCACCGGTTACGATCATAATGTCGTTAATGCTAGCTTCAACTAAGCTCTGAATGGGGTAGTAGATCATCGGCCGGTCAAAGACGGGCAAGAGGTGCTTATTGGTTATCTTGGTGAGCGGGTACAGCCTGGAGCCTGTACCTCCGGCTAAAACTACGCCTTTCATAGCTGCTCCTGAGTTGTCTATCAAAATTAACGGTTATAGGTTGTATTCCAGCCCAAAGGAAAGTTCGTTCTCTTCTTCTAAGTTCGAGATTAACCGGTATCCAGCCTTGAGGAACAGAGCTCGCAGGGGCTCATAGGAGATCTGTAATGCCCAGGCGTGTTGCTTTTTCACCTGGCCCGATAAGAATTCCTGAGAAGGGTTATCCCGTTGTTCACGGATACTGGGTACTCGTCCCTTTCTGTCTCGCTGGTAAGAGAGGGTAAAAAGCAAGGGGCGGATATATCGGTAGTTTGTCTCTAAGTAGAGCTGGTCAGCGTTCTGTCCTATCTGATGTCCTAACAGATAGCCATAGCTTTCAAAGTTGTTGATGGGAAACTTGTGGGAGTAGACACAGGGGTTGATTCGGGTGTACTCCGCCCTGACGTCAAGATTATCAAGAACATCCCCCCAAGCCAGCCCTGCCTGCAAGCCTACCCAGTTATGTTGTTCTTTGGTAAATATCTTGCTTATAGCGATCTCGTCCATAAAGAAGCAACTGTATAATTTAAGGTTTCTTATTAAGTTCAAATCTATATCTGCGCTCATTTGGAGGTTGTCCGGGTCTCTAAGGTAATGCTGTCCCGACCAGAAAAACATAACAGGAATCAGGTAGAAAGTCTCTGGGGCACGGTCTCCATAGATAACTGTCTCACTCACACCTATGTCTACTCCGGGGATGAGTGTTATCTCCAAACGGTGGCCGGCTAAGTATTTTCTTTTATATAGAGTCCGTTCAAATCCCTGGTCGGTTTGGTAAGAACGGAGGCTGTCTACTATGCCGGAGTAAAGGGAGGCGTGAATGTAAGTGAAATCAAGCCAATTGCCATATTGGGCAGAGAGTTTTATCTGCCCGTAGGAGGGAACCCAGTCCGAAAGCGCCAACTGTCCCCGATACCCTGGTCCCCAGATGTTGCTGTTCTTCTCCACGGATAGGCAAAACCAGGGGAACTTCAGAGAGAAGGCAGCATCGGCTTCGTCGTGGTCGATGCGCTTGTCGAAGGTGGCCATGTGGCCGATTCCCTTTTGGGGGAAAGGTA
>DAOWIT010000135.1 GCA_030640765.1 Candidatus Latescibacterota bacterium
AATGTGGACAATCGCTTCCTCTAAGCTGTCTACAACCTTCACTGAAAGGATTAGGTCAAGGTACTCGGTGTACCAGTCGTCCTCGGTTGCCTCTTTCACCTCAGGGGAGATCTCTCTGGTTCTGGGACAGCCCCGGATTTCCACCCTCGCCTTGGTAAATTGCTCAAACATTTCTGGAATAAATTTCTTGGCAATCTTAGCATTGACCAGAAGTGTCTCCATAGCGTTACAGACCCCGGGCCGTTGAATCTTAGCATTGAAGCAGAGTTTCTGGGCCATCTCCAAATCGGCCTCATCATCCACATAGATGTGGCAGACCCCTTCATAGTGTTTAATCACGGGGATACGGGAGTGTTCCACTACCGTTTTGATCAACTCTTTTCCGCCCCGGGGAATAACCAGGTCAACCCATCCCTCAGCCTTGAGCATCTCGGTCACGGCTTTTCTATCGGTGGTTTCAATCAACTGGATAGCGTTTTCAGGCATCCCAGCGGAGCAGGCGGCTTCGGAGAGGATTTTCACCAAGCAGATGTTGGAGTTGATGGCCTCGGAGCCGCCGCGGAGTATAACAGCGTTTCCAGCTTTAATACAGAGTCCGGCGGCATCGGCGGTAACATTAGGCCGGGATTCATAGATGATGCCTATCACCCCGATAGGCACTCTAAGTTTGCCCACCCGAATGCCGCTGGGGCGTCTCACCATCTCGTTCAGGGCACCTACAGGATCGGGCAAGGCGGCGATTTCCCGCAGTCCCTGGGTCATCCCGGTGATCCGTTTGTCGGTCAGCCGCAGCCGGTCCAGCATCGCCCCAGAGAGCCCTTTCTGCCGGGCAGCCTCCAGATCCTTGCCGTTTTTCTGTTTCACTAACTCAGCAGAATCTTCAACCGCCCTCGCCATTCGCAAAAGGGCTTCATCTTTGACTCGGGTAGAAAGAGAAACCATTCGGCGAGAAGCTGCCTTGGCTGTCCGAACCTTCTCTGCTACATACTCTTCTATCTGCATCAGATAGCCTCCAGGTAGTTGAACCCACATTCGGAAGAATTCATTTATGACATCGGTGCAAACCTGCGAAATCCTCCAGAAACCCACGATTTTAATCGTGGGTACCAAAACAAGAGAATACAGACAACCGATTCATCGGTTTTACTCAGATACCTGACTCATCCGAAAAAAAACACAGCATAGAGTATCAAAATTCTCCCTTATTAAACCGTTAAAACGGTTACCTGATGGATTTATGCGCCTTTTAGGCCCACGAATAAATTCGTGGGCTGCCAAGTGGTGAAATTCCGAATCTGGGTTGAATCTAACCTATTGCCTCGCTCAGATATTCCAATCCCCTCACCACTTGAATCTCGATCTCTAAGCTCCACATTTCGGTGTCGAAAACTAAGTCTTGGGAAAGATTAATGCTGTCTTTGCCGGTAGTGACAACCATCTGGGCCTGAGAATTTCGGGCAAGCCGAGCTATTCGTTCCAAATCCTTCACACTGTAGCGATGGTGGTCTTTGAACCGCATCCTCCCCACTAACTGTGCTCCAAGTTTCACCAGACTTTGTTCAAAGCCCTCCGGATTGCCGACAGCGGAGAACGCAACCACTCGCCTACCGGAAACCCTTTCCAGTCCCACTTGAGGCCCATCGGGAAGTTTCCGCAAAAAACAGGGACTGTGGATACATTCCACAATTGGAGTTTTAGGATTAAGGGTGTTGAGTCGATTCTCCAGTTCTCCCAATTTCCTCGCCTGATCTACTCGAGTCAGGCAGAATAAATGGGCTCTTTTAAGACTACTCAAAGGCTCTCGCAGAATACCTCTGGGCAGGAGATGTCCGTTGCCAAAAGGGTTGGCAGCATCTATTACCGCTATATCTAAGTCTCGTTTCAGTTTCAGATACTGAAACCCGTCGTCAAGAAGCAGGATCTCAGAAGCAAACTTCTCGGTAGTTAACCGGCCGGCCTGGACCCTGTCTTTTCCCACTATCACCGGAATATTCCTCAAACTCTTTGCTAAAAGGTACGGTTCGTCTCCGGCCTCCTGGGGATTGCTGAGAATTTTTTTTCCGTCAGAGATAATTTTTATCCCCTTGCCTCTTCGTCTGTATCCCCGGCTTAGGACTGCAACTCTCTTTTCCCTCTCTTGCAGAATCCTGGCAAGCAACGCTACCAGGGGGGTTTTCCCAGTGCCACCCAGGGTGATGTTCCCCACGGAGATTACCTTGGTTGTCAAAGAGGACCTCCGGAATAGTCTCCATCGGTAACCCAGAAGCCACAGCCAGACGGCAAGACCGTAAATCAAAGAGCAGACCCACAGCAAATAGCGGAGCAAGGTCAGCCAGAATCCATTTCTCTCATCGCCTACTATCCTGCGAAATAGTTCCTCAGATGATGCCATTTTTTATCAAGAGCTCAACGGTAGCCCTGGCGCTGCCCCTTCTTCCCTGAACAACCCTTTTCCCCTGGCTGCCGGCGGCTTCTCTCTTTGAAGGATCTTCTAACAATTGCGCTATGGTCTGAACCAGTTGGTCGGCTTGCTCTACCTGAAAGGCAGCACCTTTTTCCAACAGGGCCGCTGCTCCCTGCTGTTCCATATACGGGCCAAAGAGGACAGGAACTCCCCAGACGGCCGGCTCGAGAGGATTATGACCTCCTACCGGCACCAGACTGCCTCCCACAAAGGCCACTTGGGCAGAGGCATATACTGAGGACAGTTCTCCCATAGTATCCAGAACGACAATGTCCACCTCCTGGTCGGCAGATTTTAGCCGGCTTTTTCTGGCCACCGTGAAACCCGCCTCAGAAGCAAGTGCCTCCACCTCAGGAACTCGATTCAGATGTCTGGGGGCTAAAACCAGCAGCAGATGCTCGAAATCCCGGCGAAGTTCAGCAAAGGCTTCTATTAGAATCTTCTCCTCGCCTTCTCTGGTGCTTCCGGCCACAATCGCCTGACGATCTGCCAAAAATGGCAATTTAACATGCTTTCCCAAGGAGACATCGAACTTGAGACTGCCAGTGACTGCGGTTTTCTCCGGCGAGACTCCCAACTGGAGAAATCGCTCTCTGTCCAGCTCCGATTGTAGACAAAAAAAATCAACCTTTCCTAAGATCTTCCTCACAAATCTTTTTATTAACTGATAGCGTGAAAATCCTCTTGGGGAGAGCCTTCCATTTACCACAGCAAGACGGTAACCTAAGGTCTTTGCTCCCCAGATTAAATTAGGCCACAGCTCCAGTTCGGTTAGTAATAAAACCTTAGGTCTAACCTGCCCTAATACATAAAACAAGATGAGCATCAAGTCAAAAGGCAGAAGGGTGAAGACATCTGCCTCTTTCAATACTTGTCTTGCCTTTTTCAGCCCGGTCACCGTGGTAGCAGAGATCACTACGGGCAATTCAGGACGTCTGGTCTTGACTGCGGATAATAGAGGATTGATGGCTGAAATCTCACCTACTGAGGCGGCGTGAATCCAGATGGGCTTTCTGCCTTTCAACGGGGCAAATCTCTCCTTGAACCCCAGGCCGAGTCTCTCCCCCAACCGATGCTCTCTGCGAAAGAGCATCATCAGCAGCCAAGGAAGGCCCAATACGAACGAAATTGCAGCTAAGATATTGTAAATTAGTAACATCTTCCGGGGTAATTGGCAAAGGACCTCTACAAATCTGTCTCGCTACCCCTGACACACCCTTTCTGCCAATTCAGTAATCTCGTTCAGGCTTCTCTCCAAATTCAGACATTCCTGGTGGAATTCCGTTTCGGTCAGACTGGGTTTGACAAAGATTGGCGGTCCAAAGACAAGAACAGATTTAGAAAATGGCAATGGCAGCATAAACCTGTCCCAGCTTGCGAAAAACTTTCTCTTCCGTGCTGCTCCACTGGCCGGGAGAATGGGCATACCTGTCCGCTGGGCTAAAAAGATCACTCCGGGTTGAACCTTTTTAGCTGGGCCTTTTGGACCATCGGGAGTAACGGCAAAGATAGTCCCTCTTCTGGACTGAAACAGCAATTCTTTTAAGGCCTTAGTTCCTCCCGAAGTAGTAGAACCGCGAACGGTCTTATATCCCAATCTGGTCAGGATCCGCTTTATCAGTTCTCCATCCCGGTGCTGGCTGACTAATCCGGTGATCCTCGGTCCTGGGAAAAAACAGAGTGGCAGGAATATTCTCCCGTGCCAGATAGCATAGATAAAGCCACCACCACGGCTGAGCATCTGGCGGTGAAATCGCCCCCCTACCACCCTAAGGCGGAGAGTTGCTCCAATAGCCACCAGAACCAACCATGCCAAACCTGCGCAGAGGAACAACCAGACTTTCTGTTTCACAGCATATTCCAAAAAAGCGAGATCGAAATCTCGCTGTTCCACCTAAAACCTGTAGTTAACCACAGAGTTCACAGGGAAATTATCTCTGAGTGTTTTGTGGTTTCTAAATGCAATTTCAGACGACCAGCTTCGCTTGAATATGGTGCCGAAGGAGGGAGTTGAACCCTCACAGCCCAAGGGCCGCTGGATTTTGAGTCCAGTGCGTCTGCCAGTTCCGCCACTTCGGCACATCACTTGGTAAATATACAGGGAATCCCCTATATGTCAAGCAAAAAGTTCTTGACCTCAGAGGCGAAAATGATTATTCTTTTATAAATGGAGAATCAGTCACCAAAACCTTATAACAAGGAGGAGAGGAACATGAGAAAATTAATGGCCTTTCTTGCATTATCTTGCTGTCTCTTTGCGATGGCAAACCCAGCCTATGCCCTGTTCCGGCTGGGAGTTCATGGGGGTAAGGATCTATATTCAATTGAGCAAGAGTCAAGAGGGTTTCAACTGAACGATGGCTCAGCCGTCTCCTTAACCAGAAAGGAGATCGGCAACCCTATTCTATTTGGCGGGGATATTTGTTTAGATATGATCCCCTTCGTAGATGTAGAGCTTGGGTTAGAGGCAGCAGTGGCCAAGTATGACTTCACCTATATCGTCGCTGCAGATACAACCAGCGAAGACGCAGCTTTCGGCCGTATAGCCCTCTACGCCACCTTACAAAGGAACATAATCCAGTTTCCCCCTGTGATTCATGTAGTGTCGGTTTACACTGGTGGAGGGGCGGGTCTCTACTTAGTAACTCCCGTCATCTGTGAAGACTTGATCTACGATGAACTAAAAACTGGAGGGGAAGAATTAGAAGTATCTAAACTCATAGGAAAAGCTGTTAGAGCAGGGGTGCATGCCGTTGTGGGGATAAAGCTGAAGCCTCCTGTAGCGCCGTTGGCACTGGATCTGAAGGTGAAATATGTCCTGCTCGGTAAAGGCAGCTACAAAGAGCCAGAACGCTTCTTCGCTCTGTCCGTTGGTCTGGCTTTTGGCTTCTAAGCGTCTGGTTTGATCAATCCAACTTAACTCGATAGCAGGAATTTCCATTTATTGGACGCAGATAAACCCCGTTAGAGATAAATCTCTAAACGGGGTAAACGCAGATCGTCAAGATTATAAATATGCGGTTATCGGCGAAAATCTGCGTCCTGATTAATTTAAAATACTTGAGGAACTAAAAGCGGATGAAGTATTGTTACTATTTTAGTATCAGTTGGGAGGGGAGGTAGAACGATGGAGATGAATTTTCCGAAATGTCAAAAATGTGCCACTGGGGTATTGGTTCCCTTATCTGACTACGGCAGAAATGGTGCCTCTGTGATGTATAAAGCCTGGGTCTGCACAAACCCAGATTGTGGCTTTAACTTGCGAGTCGATAATGGAGAAATAAGTATCGGAAAGGATGTAGTCGAATCTTTCAAGTAAGTTGAAGATTAGCAAAAAAAGCTTCATCCGCTAATTTCCTCTTTCTCTCTGCCAGACAAGTCTTTAGTAGCGGGAGGCCTCGTCGTTGAAAATTCCCTTTGTCACAAGAATACAGGTGATTAAAAATGCTCTACTCAGCAATCCGGGGGCGAAGATCTTTGCCCTATTGCTGGCAATCCTGGTATGGCTTCATGTAGTTATGGGGCGTTCCTACGAATGGGAGTTTCAGATTCCTCTGAGAGTAAAAAGCATCCCTGAAAAAATGGTTATCGCTAATGAACTACCTAACGAAATAGAGGTTAAATTTTTTGGCCAAGGCAGCCAGCTACTGCGGGTGCCCCACTCAAAAACCGCAGTAGTACTTAAGATAACTTCTCGTAGGACTACGCCAAGAGAACATCAGTTGTCCCCCCGGGATGTCGACATTCCCAATGACTTGAAAATAGAACCTCGGGAGATTGTAAAACCCAAGACAGTAACTGTTGAACTCAATAGACTAATTACTAAGGAAGTTAAGGTTATACCTTATGTTCACTTGAAGTTAGCCAATGGATATGTCCAGGTTGGCCCCATCCAAGTCAGCCCAGAGAGAGTTAAAATATCAGGCCCTCAAAAATCCCTCCGTCGTGTACATTCTCTCTCCCTTGATTCTCTCTCTTTTTCCAGGGTAAAAAGAAGTATCAAGAGACCCGCAACAGTGATTCTCCCTGAAGGGGTCAATGTTGCCTGTTCGCCCTCTGAAGTGGATCTATCCATTAATATCCAGGCATTAGGAGAACGCTGGATTAAGGATATTCCGGTGAGATTGAAATACTTACCCAAGGGGAAAAAAGCAAGGGTTGAACCTTCCACAATCGACCTTAAGGTAGAGGGAGGGGTAGAGTTACTGGCTACTCTAACCCCCAAACATATCTCTGCCCATATTGACTACCGAAGAGTAAGAAAGAGGAAAAAGACCGAGGTGCCGGCAATAATTTCCCCCGAGATCGCGGGGGTAAAATGGATAGAGGCCAGACCGGAGAGATTCACTGTGGTGGTGGAATAAATTCAAAATCAAATTGACAGCTTTGGACAAACCATAATCTAAGCCGAATTATTCATGCAACAATAACGAATTGCACCAATTAACACCAACTTAACAATCACCGCAGAAACTCTCTTAATTTCTGAAAATTCCTGTAATTAGTGGTTCCTGTGAATCAAACAAGCCTATGCTTATTCTGGGTATTGAAACCTCTTGCGATGAAACGGCTGTAGCGGTCCTCGACGATGCCAAAGGCATATTGTCTAATATTGTCTCCTCTCAACTTGAACATTCTCAGTACGGGGGTGTAGTCCCCGAAATAGCCTCTCGCACCCATCTGAAGACAATCCTGCCCGTGTTGGAAAAGGCCTTATCGGCGGCGAAGGTTTCTTTGTCTCAGCTTGACGGTATTGCTGTCACCTGCAGTCCGGGACTGGTAGGCTCTCTGCTGGTCGGTGTATCTGTAGCCAAGGCCCTCCATTTTTCCTTAGGAATTCCCCTGATTGGAATCCACCACATAGAAGCGCATATCTTCGCCGCCCTTTTGGAAAACCCGAAGCTATCGCCACCATTTGTGGCTCTGGTGGTCTCAGGAGGTCATACCCAACTTATCTTTCTACCTGCGCTCG
>DAOWIT010000058.1 GCA_030640765.1 Candidatus Latescibacterota bacterium
CGGGACTAACTCAATTAAAATCTGATGTCTAATTAGTTCATCAATCGCAAGATTTGTTCTTTCCTTGTAATGTCAGATATCAAATCGTTTACTCTTTTCATAAAACTTCTTGTTATCCATCGTCTTGTCTCCTTCGGATTTCTTTAGATTACCCTATCAGTGCTGTTCTTTCTTCCTGTAAGGGACATCTTTAAATTAGCGCTTCGGGCGGACTTTTGTAAGTCCCTGGGCCCAGAGAGATAAAATGGAAATTCCTATACGATTAAATTACCTTCCTTCCCCGTATTCTCCTCACTATCACCCAAATCAAAGCCACCCCCAATACCGTCACACACAACTTGGCCAATAGATTTCCATATCGAGTGAAAATGGTCTCCCCTCTTCTCAACGGCAAAGTATCGACCAGAATTCTGGGGGCAAAGATAGGGGTCGCCCCGGATATCCTCCCATAAGGGTCAATGAACATCGACACCCCGGTGTTGGCGCAGCGGGCGATGGCAATCCGGTTCTCAATGGCCCGGAACACAGCGATCTGAGCGTGCTGGTAAGGCCCAGAGGTCCTGCCAAACCAGGCATCGTTGGTGATGTTCACCAAGAACTTTGCGCCCCGAAGGACAAATTGCCTGGTCAGCTCAGGGAATATCGACTCAAAACAGATCAACACCGAAAACCTCCCCTTAGGGTGCTGAAAGACCGTAAACCGCTTGCCCATTGAGAAGTCACCAGCCCTGAAGGTGATCTTCTTTAGAAATTGAAAGCTATCCGAAAACGGCACCCGTTCGCTTCCAGGGACAAGGTGGATCTTGTCGTAGCTTTGCACCTCCCTTTCTCCCGGCATAAACAGGAAGGCAGAATTATAGAATCTTCTCGTCTGGAAGTCATAATGCGGTGAACCGGTGAAGATGGGAATTTCAACCGAGTCACAGATGCTGTGAAGCCTTCTCCGGTACTTTCTCTCATGCGTAAGATAACAGGGCGTTGCCGTCTCTGGCCAGATAATCAAATCGGGTCGATGGTGACAAACCTTGAGGGTCATTTGCTCTAAGGTACGGAAACTGATGGGAAGTCCCTCTGGCCCCCATTTAATGTCAATGGGAATGCTGGGCTGGATTATCGCCACCTCAACCTCCCCCTTCAATCGCTCCTTGGGAATCACCCTCTTGCCATAAACATAGGGCAAAACGAACAACAAAATTAGAACAACCAAAATGGAAAAAAGCCTCCCCCCCACCCTGGCCCTTCTGAGATTGATCTGTCGGAATAGACTGTAAAGACAGATGTTGATGGCTACCACCCAGAAGGAAACCCCGTAGACGCCGGTTATTGAGGCAAATTGAATCAGCGGAGTATATTCCGTCTGGGTGTTGCCCAACAAGGTCCAGGGAAAGGCAAGTTGCCCAAAAGAACGGAGGTATTCGATAGCTGTCCACAGGAAGGGGGCTAAGAGAAGGCCTTTTATACCCCAAACCTGAGTGACCAAGTTGAGCAACAGGGCAAACAGCATAAAGAAGAGGGAGAGGAAAAAGACAGAGAACAGACCCCCAGCAATGGTAGCCCAACATATCCAGTAGACGGTACCGGCATTGAACACCAAACCAGCGACAAATCCGTAAAGAAGGGCATCTTTGTGCTCACTCTGGGGAAACAGCAAGAAGAAGGGGGCAAGCCCGACATAAGCTATGAATCCGAGCCCCAACGGCGGGAAGGCCAGAGCCAGTAGTGCCCCGGAGGCTGTTGAGAGAATGAAGTTTCGCTTGTGCATAGATATCTCATTCAACGGTAATAAAATCATTCTAATGCTCTTATGTTTTCAGACAAGAAGAACAGAACGGCCAATCATAAATATACCTCTTTTCCCCTGAAAGTCAAGCTGCACTTAACTCAGGAACGCTTCCCCATTTCTATCCAAATGCACAGGGAATTTACAGAAGAACATCCGGGAGACAACATTGCCCTTGACAGAACAGACAAAATGCCTTATTTTGCATCAAAGTTTACCTGAGTGCCAAAAGGTTAATCTGGGTTAACAGACATGAAAATCGCATCTTACGACATTCTGATTATTGGTGGTGGGCCGGCAGGACTGATGGCCGCCCGAAAAGCTGCCCAGAAAGGGGTTAAAACCTTACTGGTTGAAAAAGAGAAACAGTTCGGCCTGAAGGTCTGTGGTGAGGCCGTATCAGCCGACACCTTGGCCGAAGCAGAGATGTCCCCCTCGGAGAGTTTTATCTGCAGCAGAGAAATAGACCGGGTGTTGGTCTATGCTCCTCAAGAGGAAAAAAATGTGGAGATTTCCGCTGAAAGTATCGGCTACAGCGGAGGCTATATACTCAATAAGATGACATTTTTAAAGGAGATGGGAAGATTAGCCCTCCAAGAGGGGACAGAAATATGGATGGGTGCCCTGGCTAACCAGTTGGTCCGCCACGATGGGCTATTCAGATGTACAATCGGCACTGCTAAAGGGGATCAACTGGTGGAGGCAAAGGTAGTAATAGGCTGCGGCGGGGTGAGTTCACTGGTGGCCAGAAGGTTCTTTAACCGACAAGGCTACAGACTAATCCCCTGCCTGCAGTACCAAATGGCTAACTGCCATTTGGTTGACCAGAGAAGCCTGGAGATTTTCTTGGGCAATAATGTTGCCCCCGGCGCTTATGTGTGGATCTTCCCTAAGGGAGAAGGTCTGGCCAATGTCGGCATTGGAACTCAAGGTGTACCGGCCCGAAGGTGTTTGGACAGATTTATTGAAACTCATCCCCAGAGATTCAAAAAAGCTCGGGTTCTGAGCATGGGAGCTGCACCGGTGCCCATAGGAGGTCAGATAGAGGAATTAGTTCAGGATGGCTTGATGTTATGTGGAGATACAGCCGGACAGGTGATACCGCTCACCGGGGCGGGAATACATTCTGGTATTGCCGCCGGCAGAATAGCCGGACAGGTAGCCGCAGAAGCCCTGCTGGAAGGCAACATATCGCGCGAAAAACTCTCTGCCTATCCAGAGCAATTCAATAAGGTCTGGGGACAATGCATAATCGGTAGTTTCAAGGTCCAGCAACTAATTGTGAAGCTCTCTGACCAGGAACTGAACCAGCTCGCCGACATATTCACTGGCCAGGACATTGTGGATCTGGCCAACGGCTTCAATTTAACTCGCGTAGGCATAAAACTGCTTAAGTATCCTGCCTTTGCAGCGAAAATCGGCAGAGCACTGATAGGAAAACAGAGTGGTATAAGGTGAGAGAGCGGGGGGAGATGAAAGGGCTTCCCACTTCAAACTTCCCACTTCCTGCTTCCTATTTTCCACTTCCTACTTCCCACTTCCTACTTGTTTCTGTAGGAGGGTTCTCCAGAACCCGATCCCAAACCTATTCAGTCAGCAATCGCTCGGCCTTGTCGAATAACTCTATTGCTTGAAGCAGTTCTGGATCTTTCTCTGTGTAAATCTGATATTTCTCTTTTGCTCCCCACAGTTCACCAGCAATTTCTGCCTTGATGCAGTTTTTTACTGACTCTAACTCCCGCTGGAAATCCCCCAAATCGACGTCAATTCCCTTTGAGGAGAGAAAGGTTTTAAACTGGAGGATTATTGAATCGCCAATCTGGAAATCCCGGTGGAACTGATCGAAGCTCTCTGGCATCCGGGGATGAGTCCCAAGATAGTAGGCAGCAAAATTAAAAAAAGCGTTCTTCTCTCTCAACTCCTTCTCTAATTCCCCTAAATGCGTGGATTTCAGTATTACATCTGGTATAATACCTCCCCCTCCGTAGACTTTTCTCCCCTTCAGGGTATAGAAAACGGGTTTGCTTTCGCCACCGCTGCGGGAAGTATCCTGAAAGGCCTGGGCTAAGTAATCTGCTTGGCTCTTGCCTTTGTAGGGGCGTTGAATTAAACGGCCGCTGGGGGTATACCAGTGGGCTGTGGTTAGAAACACAGCCCCTTCGTTCCTCAATCTGAATTGCTGTTGTACCAGACCTTTGCCGAAACTGGTCTGACCGACAACTAACCCGCGATCGCAGTCCTGAATTGCGCCGGCGACGATCTCCGAAGCACTGGCGCTGGCGTGGTTAATCAGCACAACCAGCGAAAAATAGGGATGGGTGCCCTGTTGGGTAACATAATACTCCTGGGTAGAAGCAGGTGTTCTGCCTTGAGTATAACAGATTTTTCCAGTTTTAATAAACTTATTTGCTACCTTAACCGCCTGCAAGAGCGGTCC
>DAOWIT010000036.1 GCA_030640765.1 Candidatus Latescibacterota bacterium
CATGATGTCTGGCAGTCCTTAAATCCCCCTCGTTCCCCCTTTACAAAAGGGGGAGGATTTAGATTTTCCCCTCCTTTAGCAAAGGGGGAGGATTGGAGTTCCCCCCTTTAGCAAAGGGGGATAGGGGGGATTTGAAGAAGCGTTCAGCTAAAATAATGTAAACTATATTATGTCCTCAGTAACAGTAGGATTGAGAGACTTATTATTTAATTTTAGTGTCCTTGTGGCTGAATGTCACTTTAGCAGTTGAAAAGAAAGGAAAGAAATGACTTCTCGTAATCGCAAACTAATACCGGTTTATATTGAAGATGAGATGAAGAAGTCTTATCTCGATTATTCTATGAGTGTGATTGTCTCCCGGGCATTGCCTGATGTGAGGGATGGCCTCAAGCCTTCCCAACGGCGGATTCTGGTGGCTATGAACGACCTGAACCTCACCCCTGGGCGGCAGCACCGTAAATGCGCTAAGATAGCTGGAGATACCTCAGGCAATTACCACCCCCACGGTGAGGCAGTGGTCTACCCCACCCTGGTCAGAATGGCTCAGAACTTCAATTTACGCTATCCCTTAGTGGATGGCCAGGGCAACTTTGGCTCAGTGGACGGTGATCCCCCAGCGGCGATGCGATACACTGAGGCCCGTATGGGTACCTTCGCAGTTGAACTGCTGGAAGACCTGAACAAAGATACAGTGGATTTTGTGTCCAATTACGATGAGACCCGCACCGAGCCCACGGTCCTGCCGGCAAGGTTCCCCAACCTTATTTGCAACGGCTGTTCTGGGATAGCAGTGGGAATGGCGACCAATATCCCCCCCCACAATCTCGGCGAGGTAGTAGATGGATTAGTGGCCCTCATAGACAACCCCGAGCTTGGTGATGAGGAACTTATGCAGTATGTAAAGGGACCAGATTTTCCTACCGGGGCAATTATATATGGCAAACAGGGCATTAGAGAGGCATACCTGACCGGCAGAGGAAAAGTCACCCTCAGGGCACTGGTAGAGCTGGAAGAAGAAAAGGGGGGACACCAGAAAATTGTCATCACGGAGATCCCTTTTCAGGTGAATAAGGCAGCCCTTCTGGAGAACATTGCTCATCTCATTCGAGACAAGAAGATAGAGGGGGTCACTGATCTTCGAGATGAGTCAGACCGAAAGGGGATGCGGATTGTGATCGAATTGCGCAAGGAGGCTGTCTCCTTGATTGTACTCAATCTCCTTTACGCACACACCTCCCTGCAGACTACCTTCGGTGTTATTATGCTGGCCTTAGTAGATGGTCAGCCGAAGGTGCTCACTTTAAAGCAGATACTCCCTCTTTTCCTTCAGCACCGCCACCAGGTGGTGACCCGCCGTACCCAATTTGAGCTGAACAAGGCAGAAAATAGAGCACATATCTTAGCAGGACTGAAGATTGCTCTCCAGAATATCGATGAGGTTATCTCTGTTATCAGAAAGTCAGAGGATTCCTCGACAGCAAAAGAGCTTTTGTGCCAGAAATTCTCTCTGTCTGAAACGCAGGCCCAGGCGATCTTAGATATGCGGCTGGTGCGATTAACCCGCCTGGAACAGGACAAGGTGGAGGAGGAATATCAGGAACTTCTGAAATATATCGCTGAGCGCAAGCGCTTGCTGGCTGACTACTCTCAGAGAATGGCGGTAATAAAGAAAGAGCTCTTGGAACTAAAGCAGAAGTACGGAGATGCCAGGAGGACGGAGATTGTTGAACAAGCGGTAGAACAGATCTCTATAGAAGACTTGATAGCTGAAGAGGAAATGGCGGTCACCATTTCTCACACGGGGTACATTAAAAGGCTGGTGTTAGATACTTACAGACGCCAGCACCGGGGTGGTTTTGGAGTTAGAGGAATGGCCACCAAAGACGAGGACTTTGTTGAACATCTGGTCATTGCCTCAACCCACGACTGGATACTTTTCCTCACCGACAGGGGTCAGTGTTACTGGCTTAAAGTCTACGAGATCCCGGAAGGCAGCCGCATCTCCAAGGGGCGTTCCATAGTGAACCTGTTGAAAGTGAGAAATGAGGAGATTATTACTGCCTTTGTGCCGGTCAAGCAATTTGATGCTCAGTATTTTCTTACCATAGCCACGGGCAGGGGGATTATTAAGAAGACCAATCTGTCAGCATACAGTTCTCCTCGAAAAGGCGGGATCCGGGCCATCTCGCTTGCTTTAGATGACACGGTAATTGCCGCAGCTCTTACCGATGGCAAAAAGGACATCCTGTTGGCCGCCGAGAAAGGCCGCGCCGTTCGGTTTCACGAGACTGAAGTGAGAGAAACAGGGAGATCTGCCCAGGGGGTCAGAGGGATGAGGCTCTCCGAAGACGACAGGGTGATAGGAATGATCATCGCTGAGCAGCCTCAGGACCGTAAAACTAAAAAGAGCAGCGCTGTCGAGGAATGTCTCCTCTCCGTCTCTGAGAACGGCTATGGCAAGAGGACAGGGATATCAAGATATCCCCTTACCCATCGAGGGGGCAAGGGGGTCATTTCTATTAAGGTTACCCCGAGAAGAGGAAAAGTGATGGCGGTAGAAAAAGTGAGAAAGTATGATGAGGTGATGATCATCTCCCAGGGGGGAAAGCTGATTCGTCTGGCAGTTAGGAATATTCGCACAACCAGCAGGAATACCCAAGGGGTTAAACTGGTCAGCCTAAGAGAAGATAAAGTGATCGATGTGGCTACAGTGGTCTCCGAGCGCAACATTTAAATTTAAGGATGTCTCTTTCGTAAGAAGTCTACCGCTGAACGCAAAGGGCGCAAAGAGAGAAGGAGTAGGTATCTGACCATTAAACAAGACCTTCTGCCTTTGCGTCTTTGCGTTCAAATCAATGGTAAGGACTTCGCGTGGCAAAAAAGAGGAGTTAAGTATGAAGATAGTCTATTCCTGTCTGGCAATAGCAGGGTTCTTGTTTCTTGGCTCTGGATGTGTGGAAAAATCTGCGGAGGAGCTTTATAGAGACGCCCAAAAAGCGGTGGGCGACTCTTCGACACACGCCAAGGCGGAGAAACTGTTCCAGAAAATACTTACTAAGCATCCAGAGGATCAAAGGTGCGACGACGCCCTATTTGCCTTAGCTCAGATTGCGGTGAATAAAGACCAGGGAGAAGAGGCGGTGGAGAAGTATGAACAGTTACTGGATCAGTATCCTCAGAGCGATATGTGTTACAAGGCGCAGTTTATGATTGGATTTATATATTCAGAGATGCTTCACGACTACCCTAAGGCGAGTTCGGCCTATCAGAAGGTGATCGAGAGCTACTCCGACTGTGACCTGGTTGACTCTGCCAAATGGATGATTGCGAATATGGGGAAAGGTCTCGAAGAGATGGAAACATTTGGTTCGGAGCAGGAAAAGGGGGCTAAATGATATGAGGATAGAGGCAATTCTGACGGTATCCGAATCCAAAAGACTCATAGCCAAAGGCGTTAAGGAACTTGAGATCGTTAAGAAAGCTTTAAGAGACGGAATGGTGACCGTGGCTATGGGTACCACTAACACCTATGTGGCCGAGGAACTGACCGGCCAAAAGATTGCAAAGTTCAGTTACACCACCGGTCTAACTCTGCCCAGGGTGAGCGAGAAAAGGCCCCATCTGAATATCCCCAAAAGGCCGGCAGTGGTATTTCGGAAAGGCAAGATGGTGGAGGAATTATCGGTAAATGACTCCGTTAAAGAGCTTAGGGCTGGCGATGTTTTTATTAAGGGGGCAAATGCCCTAAACTATAGAGAGAAGGTGGCGGGTATCCTTGTTGGCGATCCTACTGGTGGAACCATAGGTAACGCTATTGGCCCTCTGGTTGGTCGTAAGATCCATTTGGTTATTCCCATCGGGTTAGAGAAATGTATTCCCTTTGATATCGTCGAGTTGAGTCGTCAGATAGCTCTTGCCCCAGAGGCAAATATCACCTCCCTCTTCCCGGTCACTGGGGTGATTGTGACCGAGATCGAGGCCTTAGAAACCCTAGCCGATGTGCGGGCGGGACAGGTTGCCGCCGGTGGGGTGGCCGGAGCCGAAGGGGCAGTGAGGCTGCAGATCGAAGGGGAAAAGAGAGAAATAGAGAAAGTGGAG
>DAOWIT010000112.1 GCA_030640765.1 Candidatus Latescibacterota bacterium
ATTGTTAGGACTTGATGACAAACAGGGGTCTATTGCGGGCAATTACCTGGGCACAGGGATGCACGGCGGAACAATTTACATCCGAGGAGAAATTGAGCAACATCAACTAGGCAGAGAAGTGGCCTTGGCCAGATTAGAGATGGATGACCAAGAACAACTCCAGAGGTATCTCGCTGATTATTGTCAGGACTTCGGAGTCAATCTAAAAGAGGTATTGAACAAAGAGTTCGTCAAACTAATTCCCTATTCTCACAGACCATACGGAGAGATATACGCCTATTAAGTACACTCAAATAATCGAATAATCAAATCATTATATCTTTTATTTTTCTCTGCGGTCTTTGCGATGAGATGTGACTCTTTATGAAAGAATAAAAAATGGGCAGATCAAATCCCCTTTGATATGCCCATTTCTATCTTAATTGACCAACAGACCAATCGTTCGGAATATCTCCTCAGCTAACCATCAATCTGAGGGCTTGCATCTTTTTATCATCCCAAGTTGCCATCTGCTTTAGCAATCGTCTTCCTTGTTTCCGTCTGAAAAGCGTAGAGAGTGTTGTCGCTAATTCAGGGTCTTGTCTTAATTGTTGGAGGGTATAGTAAAGCTTCGCGTTGGCAGCGTAACCCTGGACGGCGTCCTTTACCTTTGGATGTTTCAGGGGCAGATACTTTTTTCCTGTGCCAGTCAATATCCAATGAATACTACAACCGCTTGTGGCTGAAACGCTGGCTAAATATTTCAGGGAGGGCTTTGTTTTCCCTGTTTCGATTTGAGAAACATAACCCTGGTCTACGTTGGCCATTCGTGCCCATTCAACCTGAGTGGTACTTAACCTGAGTTCCTTTAATCTTACACCGACTGCTTTGAAATCAAGTGCGCCCAAAGATGATGTGTCATAGTTTTTCATTTTTC
Organism: Candidatus Latescibacterota bacterium; assembly: GCA_030640765.1. GTDB lineage: Bacteria > Latescibacterota > MVCY01 > MVCY01 > MVCY01 > MVCY01. The sequence goes on from DAOWIT010000112.1 coordinate 917, forward strand.
TCCCTTTCTTTTTAGAGTATTTTGAGGATTAACAATTGAGAAGAGAAACACTCCCTGATTGACTTTCCATCCAGGCAATGATCCTCATCCATCTTAATATAACCGTTATTGTTTGCATTAACTTAGATATTAAGCTGAGAGGAATAGTTATTCTATTTGGCGATAGCTCTGACTTTTTCGAAATATACATATCTCGACTTTAAAATGCAACAAAATTTTGCAGGATGAGTTAAAAAAATATGCCAATCGGTAAAACCAAGCAGGGAAGACATACGAGAAATAAAGGGAGCTGTATAATCAGATTTTTATCTAAAGGGGAGTCAAAACTGTTTGGGATGTGGCGTGCATAAATAGAACAGCACCTAGATGGTATCCTGTTTATGGACTCAGAGATATTTTCATATGTCACCTTTGGAAGTGAGAGCAGCTTGAAAGCCGCCATTCCGAGATTGCATTGTTCAATGTTTAGATAGCAACGATCTGTGCCTAAGTGAATTCAAACTTGTAGAGTTGGTCTACGATCTCTTTCGACAGAGTCTACAGAGTGAAGATCTGCTTATCCGTTCTTCCCCTCCTATGCCACCAGGCGGAGGACAACCGCCTGTCTCTCATCCCAAAATGGCTTTACCTACATACTATCAAATACATCAGTCCCACCGTCCAGCAGTAGTAAGAGAACCAATCCAGTCTGCCTCGCCTCACGATTCCCAGAAGCCACTTGATAGCGAGATATCCAGAGATATAAGCGACTGTAGTACCTAAAATAATAGGAAAAAGGGGCAAATCTTGGGGTGGTGCTACCAAGAGTTCATGGATTTTCAGGAGCGTTGCCCCCAGGATGGCCGGCGGGGCCAGAAGGAAGGAAAACTCAACTGCTCGGTCTGCTTTTATGCCGGAGTAGAGTCCTGTACTGATAGTCATCCCTGAGCGGGAGATCCCCGGCAGCATAGCGAACGCCTGGGCTATCCCGATCATAAGCGAGCTCTTATAGCCAACTTGTTTGGAAGAGGATTTCACATAGCGGGTAGGCCAGAGGATAAATCCCGTTACCAGAAGCATGAAAGCACTCAGGGTGGGACTGGCAAAGGTTGACTCGATCCAGTTGTTTAAAAGCACTCCTAATAACCCAGCAGGCAGAGAGCCGACAATTATCAATACTGCTAATTTAAAATATCTATCGCTGTTAAGTCTCACCGAAACTTCTCGACCAGCAACAATCCCTTTGAAAAAAGATACGATGGTATTGACTATTAGTCGCCAGAATACAGTGAGCACTGCCAACAGTGTGCCGAAGTGCACAGATACAATGAAGAAAACGGCCGGGTCATCCACTCCCAGCAGCTTCTTGAATAACACCAGATGGCCGGAACTGCTTACGGGCAGAAATTCTGTTAGGCCCTGCAGAAGTCCCAATATAATCGCGTTGAGGATTGACATCTATTATTCCCAGATTCGGAATTTCACCCTCTAACAGCCCACGAATTTATTCGTGGGCCTAAAATAGAAACCGATGAATCGGTTGTATGTGTTCTTTTGCTTTGGTACCCACGATTAAAATCGTGGGTTTCTCAAGGTCTCAGCACGTTTACAGCAATGCCACAGATGAACTTTTCCGAATGTTTAAAATGATAATCTCAGGAACGATCCACACAGTATTGGCTTAGGTAACTATCCTAGATTTTGATCTTTGGACATCTTGCAATTTTGTATTCCCCGAAGGGACTCGTTTTCATAGCCAGAGTTTTCAGCTCTATTTGGCCTCAGGTAGCCAGAAAGCGCCCTCAATATGTTCAATCTCTGGTTTGCCTTTTCTTAAAGTAACGCCAATTACATCAAACCGCGGGTCTATTCCGGGAAAGTTTCTTTGCCGAAGGTATCTTAAAGCCATCCTCGCTATCTGTCTCTGTTTTCTGGGTGTGACCCAACCTTCAGGGGCACCAAAGTCTCCTGTGCGGTCGGTTTTTACTTCAACGAAGGCTAATATCTTTGCCTTTTGAGCAATAATGTCGATTTCACCTCTCGGAGTTCGATAGTTTCTCTCCAAGATCCGGAATCCCTTTCGGAGGAGAAACTGTGCAGCTAACTCCTCACCTCGGCTACCGGTGGTTTTTCTATTCGAGGGGATTTGCCGGTTCCTCTCTTCGGTCAACAGGATTCCACCCCCTTGAAACAGCGACGATGTAAAAGGCAGGGGCCGTGCCTCCTAATGGCCTCCAGATGTTCTTCAGTGCCATAGCCTTTATGGCTGGCGAATCCATAAACTGGAAATAATAGATCATATTGTTTCATCATCCTGTCTCTAGTAACCTTAGCCACTATTGAGGCGGCGGCAATGGAGGCAGAGAGGCTATCTCCAGCGATGATTCCTGTTTGGGGAACATTCTGGTTGGGAATTTCTCCTCCGTCGACCAATAGATGCTGGGGAATAGGGGTTAAAGACTCGATGGCTTGGTTCATCGCCTTACGCGTTGCCTGGAGGATATTAATCCGATCGATCTCTTCGGCGTGGACGACTCCAACTCCCACAGCTATGGCTATCTGATGGATAAGCTCAAAAAGTGTTTCTCGCTTTGCCGGATTGACTTTCTTGGAATCGTCTAATCCGGGGAGAGTCGCCTGGTGAGGTAGGATCACAGCCGCTGCTACTACCGGCCCTGCCAGGGGGCCCCTTCCTGCCTCATCTATTCCAGCGACCCAGTCTATACCCTTCTTCCACAGCCTGCGTTCAAAGTGAAGAAGCTTCTCTAATCGCTGTTTTTCCACCGCTTCTTTGTGACAGCGTCTACGCCATTCTTCGGCTACAGCCCTGACCCCGCGACGAGAATCGGTCTCTAACAGAGAAAGCAACGGTTGTTCCAGACTTTCCTTGCGGGCAACATAGAGCCGGATTTGCTGCACGGTCATCCGTGCCAGGTCTGTAGATATGGAGAAAT
>DAOWIT010000035.1 GCA_030640765.1 Candidatus Latescibacterota bacterium
GTAATAACGGCTGCCACTGTTGTCGGCTGGACTGTGTTGATCCTTCATAGGGGATATGGCATAGGCTCGGCTGAGTTGCCTGCTCCTCAGGCCACCCTTATGTCGATGGTGGTCAAGGGAGTGATGACCGGGGCGGTTCCCTGGACCTTTGTCTTCATAGGAATGGCTACTGCCTTAGTAGTTGAGTTGATGAAGATCCCTTCCTTGCCTTTTGCAGTGGGACTCTATTTACCCATAGAGCTGTCCACCCCGATTATTATCGGGGGTATCCTGCGAGGTATTGTCCAGAGAAAAACCGTAGACAGCCCCTCACTTGAATACCAAGAAAAAGGAGTGCTCTACAGCTCTGGTATGATTGCCGGAGATGCACTTGTGGGGATTCTGCTGGCGGTCTTTGCCTGGCAGGGGATCAATCTTCAGTTCGCCAAAGGTTGGATGGGACCCTTCTCCAGATGGGGAACACTGCTGATTTTCGCCTTGTTGACTGCCTCTCTGTGGCGGGTTTCGTTGGGCAAAGACTCTGGTCTGCGAGGATTTCGTCTGAAATCGTAAAAGCGGAAAAGCAAAAGCTGAGCAATTAAACCGCAAAGGCCGCAGAGGAGGCGCAAAGAACGCAAAGTCTCGGAAGTGATGAGTTGATCTGTTAGCCTCCAGAAAGGAATCTCCACACCCAAAAATGACTATACCAGAGGTGCCTTATATTTTCTTCCCCTCCAGTAGAGCTGCCGCCTTCCTAACAGAACGAGTGTGCCCACGATTGACTGATAAAACAATTGGAAGGGAAACATAAGGGGAGAGTATTTGAGCAGGTCTTTTCTCTTCAGGCGAACGATACTCCGGAAGAGAATCAAAAAGTCGGATAGACTTATCACCAAAAAGACCGTGGCTGCAAGCCCGAGGTAATTTCCTCTCAGTGGAGATAAGAGAAGGAGGGTGATAACTAAGATCCGGGAGCAGAAAGCGGTCACCAGAACGAACTGCCCGAAGAGGGAAATTCTTTTCAGGCCTGCCAGTGTCCATCTCTTCCGTTGGTTAAGGAATTCTGGAAAGGACTTCACCGGAGAGGCAGTTGTTGTCTGGGATGGGTCGGCGATAAATCGAATACGCCAGAGATGTGTATCGTGAATAGCCTTCAACAGAGCCAACTCCTCGCTAAGCGCAACCCCTAACCCTTGGTATCCGCCGACTTCTTCATAGGCCCTCCGCCGGAAGCCCAGATTTTTCCCCATGGCACTGGTCGGTTTTCCTATGCCAGTTGCTCCCCAGCTAATGGTGAGCAAGTGGAGCAGGTCCAGACACTGTAGTTTGGCAAACAGACCCTTTGCCTCCAAAATTGTGAATCCAGCGACTAACCCTACCTCTGGGGAGAAGAATGCGGCTGTCTTGCTTATCCATTCTGAGGGTATTGTGCAGTTGGCATCAGTGGTCAGGATGATCTCACCTCTGGAGCCTTCAATCCCCACCGCCAGGGCGTGCTGTTTTCCAGGGAGATCCTCAGAGGGTAATTTGACTTGAAGTAGATGAACCTTCGGGAGACGGGCGGCGTAGGTTCTGACAATCTCAGCGGTACGGTCCTCTGAGCAATCATCCACCACAAATATGTCAAATTTATCCCCGGGATAATCCTGAGTCAGAAGAGAATCTAAACACCTGCCGATGTTTGTCTGCTCATCCTTCGCCGCAATTACAATTGACACGAAAGGCTGCTGTGTCTTCTCTTTTCCCCTTCTACTCTCCTTAAACGTACCCCACAAGAAGAGAATAGCCAGAGAGAAATATAACGTTCCCAAAATCACTGCTGCTATTGTGAACATATCATCTGCTCCAGTGATACGAAGCTAAAGCCTCTCTGTTTTCCAATCTCAATAATTAACTCTAAAGCGGCAGGAAGTTTTGGGGTCCTGTCGTGCAGCACAATGATTGCACCGTTAAACAGACAGGAAAGAGTGGCTGCGACGATTTTTTCAGGGGTTTTTGCCTTCCAGTCCCCCGCTACAGCAGACCAGATCACTACCTGGTATCCCATTTCACTGGCTATTTTAAGAGCTCGCCAGTCCATTTGGCCATAAGGAGGGCGGAAGAATTTGGGAGAACTGCCGGTAGCCTTGGTTATGATCTGCTCGCCGTTTTTTATCTCTTGATATATAAGTTGCCTTGATTTCAGTATCAGGCGGGTATGATTGTAGGTGTGATTGCCAACAGTGTGAGCCTCCGCGGCTATCTGGGCGGCGACTTCGGGGTAGTGTTCTACATTTCTGCCCTGAAGGAAAAAAGAGGCCTTTATACCGAATTTCGCCAGCACATCCAGTAATCTGGGGGTGTTAACCGGATCAGGCCCGTCATCGAAGGTGAGAGCAACTCTGGGCAGAGTGGGGTCGCCCCTCCAGAGAACAGAGGGAAAGAGCCGCTGGGCTAGGTGTGAAAGTGCCATTTTGATCATTTATCACAGGTTAGCCACAAAGACACTAAGACACAAAGATTA
>DAOWIT010000152.1 GCA_030640765.1 Candidatus Latescibacterota bacterium
CCTTTTGTAAAGGGGGAACGAGGGGGATTTAAGGACTGTCAGAAATCATGATAATCATTTCGTGACGGAACCTGAGTATTCTGTGCACAGGTGCAGCAATTCTATGCTCTCAGTAATATCACCTTAAGCAAGAAGGAGAAAATGGTGAAAAAACGTTTGTCCACACCTGGACCTACCACTGTCCCGGAGAGTGTGTTGTTGAAGATGGCCGAGCCTATTATTCACCACCGCTCTGCCGAATATGGCGAACTCTTTGCCCAAATCAACCAGAGTCTGAAGTATCTGTTTCAAACTGAAAACGAGGTGCTCACATTCACCTCCTCTGGAACCGGAGCAATGGAGGCAACAGTAGTAAATCTCTTATCTCCAGGAGATAAGGCGCTAGTGGTGCGAGGAGGGAAGTTTGGAGAAAGATGGGCTGAGATCTGCACCGCCTACGGGGTTGAGGTTGAGCCTCTCGATGTGGAGTGGGGATATGCAGTAGACCCGCAGCATATAGCCACAAAACTTGAAGCTGTTCAGGAAATTAAAGCAGTTTTCACTACTCACAGTGAGACCTCCACAGGGGTCATAAATGATATTGAAGCCATCGGCCAGATAGTGAAGGGACACTCAGCCCTTCTGGTGGTCGACGCCATCACCAGCATAGGCACTCACCGGTTTCTGCCCGACCAGTGGCACATCGACGTGGCAGTCACCGGTTCCCAGAAAGGATTGATGCTCTCTCCAGGGCTGGCCTTTGCCTCGGTGAGCCAGGAGGCCTGGAAAATGGTCAAGTCTTCAAACTTGCCCAAATATTACTGGAGCTTCTCGGCGGCAAAGAAATCCCTAACTAAGAACCAGAATCCTTACACCCCGGCAGTGTCGCTCCTTGTGGGGTTGAAAAAGTCGCTGGAGATGATCCAAGAAGAGGGGTTGGAAAACATCTGGGCCCGACACCAGCGACACGCCCGGGCGACCAGAGCGGCAGTTCGGGCCTTGGGGCTGGAGATATTCGCCAAGAATCCCTCGAATATCCTCACCATTGTGAAAGTGCCGGAGGGAATAGACGGGAAGCTTCTGTTGAAGACCATTCGCACCAAGTACGGGATCACGATGGCAGGCGGACAGGCAGCGCTTGCCGGCAAGGTGGTGAGAATCTCTCATATGGGATACATAGATGACTTTGACATCTTAACGGCGGTTGCGGCCTTGGAGAGGGGACTTAAAGACCTGGGGTGGCGGCTTGAACTCGGCTCCGGGGTAACCGCGGCACAACAAATGTTAGGAGAATAAGGGGGAGAATTTGAAGGTTCTAATAAGCGATCCAGTCGACCAGCAATGCATAGAAATCTTAGAGAGAGAAGACCTTGAGGTAGATGTTCGGACTCATCTGTCGCCTGAAGAGTTAAAAGAGGTAATCGGCCAGTATTCTGCACTGATTGTCAGAAGCGGCACCAAGGTTACGGCAGATATTATCCAAGTAGCCCAAAATATGAAGGTAATCGGCAGGGCTGGCAGTGGAGTGGATAACATCGATGTTGCCGCCGCCACCAAACAGGGGATAGTTGTGATGAACACCCCAGGAGGAAACACCGTCTCAGCAGCAGAGCACACCCTCTCCCTGCTCCTTGCTCTCTCCAGAAATATTCCTCAAGCAATGCAATCCCTGCAGCAGGGCAAGTGGGAGCGAAAGAAATACACTGGGGTAGAAATCTACGAAAAGGTGCTGGGAATTATAGGGTTAGGAAAGGTGGGAAGAGAGGTCGCCCTGCGTGCCAACGGCTTAGGGATGAAACTGTTGGGCTACGATCCCTTCATCTCTGAGGAGATAACAGCAAAAATCGGAGTCAAGTTAGTAAATTTAGACGAAATATATTCTCAGTCTGACTACATCACCATCCACACTCCTCTAACCAAAGAGACCAAGCACCTGATATCCGATGCCGAGCTAAAGAGGTGTAAACAGGGCGTGAGGATAATCAACTGCGCTCGGGGGGGAGTGGTAGATGAAGCAGCTTTGCTCAAAGCGCTGGAGAGCGGAAAGGTTGCAGGGGCAGCACTGGATGTCTTCGAGGAAGAATCTCCTGCAGACAACCCTCTGATACAGCACGAGAAGGTAGTTTGCACTCCCCACTTAGGTGCCTCCACCCGTGAGGCCCAGGCCAATGTTGCCCTCCAGATTGCCGAGCAGGTGGCTGATGCCTTGATAAGAGATAACATCCGCAATGCCTTGAATCTTCCCTATGTAGAGCCCAGCATTTATCAGGCCCTTCAACCCTATCTGCTCCTGACCGAAAAGATCGGTTCCCTTCTCGCTCAACTCACTGATGGGCACCTTCAGAAGATATCTGTCGAATACTGCGGCGATGTCTTAGCCTATCCTGCCTCTCCCCTTACCTCCTCTCTCCTGAAGGGAATATTTCAGAATATCGGAGAGGGAACGGTCAACTTAGTGAATGTCCCGGTAATTGCCAAAGAGAGGGGGGTAGGAATAGAGGAAACCAGATCAAGTGAACACAAGGACTTCTCTAACCTTATTACTGTGAGGTATCTGACCAATAAAGGAGAACATCTTCTCTCCGGAACTGTCTTCGGCAAAAATGACCTCAGAATCGTAACAATGGATGGCTATCATTTTGACGCCTGGCCCCAGGGCAATATGCTTATCTGCACCAGCGAGGATGTGCCGGGGGTCATTGGAAGTATAGGCACCATCTTGGGGAATGAGGGCATTAACATCTCCCGAATGTCTTGGGCCAGAGAAGAGAACGGCCAAAAGGCAATGACAATGTTGAATGTTGACTCTCCCCTCCCCGATGAGATATTAGAAAAGATTCTCTCTGAAAAGCATGTGCTGTGGGTAAAGAGAGTCACCCTTTCGTAGGGACAGAACACTGTTCTGTCCCTACACGTAAATCGGTATGTTCACTCTTTAGCGTAAGGAACTTTAGGCATTAATGTAGACACGTAATAAATAATCATAAACTCTGTTTGCATCTGTCTAAATCAATGCCTTTTTAATCTGTCTAAATCAATTAGAAATGAATCAGCTTTTCGTAATCTTCGTTGCGGCTGTCTTAGTCAACAACTTCGTGTTGGTGAGGTTTCTGGGGATATGCCCATTCTTAGGAGTCTCCAAACGCATTGAAACCGCACTGGGAATGGGTGTGGCCGTGATCTTTGTCATGACCCTTGCCTCAGTGGGAACTCATTTAGTCTATTCTTTTATCTTAGTGCCTTATAACTTGCAGATTTTGGAGTATGTGGCCTTTATTCTGGTCATCGCCTCTTTGGTACAGTTTGTGGAGACAATTCTTCGGAAAATGACCCCTGCTCTTTATCAGGCCCTGGGGATATACCTGCCTTTGATCACCACTAACTGTGCAATCTTAGGTCTGGCATTGCTGAATGTGATCAAGGGCTATAACTTACTTCAATGCCTTATCTTTGCAATAGGGGCTGGGGTGGGGTTCACTATAGCCCTGGTGATAATGGCTGGGATAAGGGAACGGCTGGAGTTCTCCGACATCCCTCAATCCTTGCGGGGTGTTCCTATAGCTCTGATTGTTGCCGGAATTCTGTCTATGGCCTTTCTGGGATTTTCTGGACTGGTTAAGTTGTGACCTCAGTGCTCTGATTCGTAAATTCGGTGACGTATTTTATTGGTTTAATATTGAGACTCTTCACGGAGCCTGTCCTGAGCGAGCTTCTTCAGTCGCTATCGCTCCTTCAGAATGACAGTAAGCGAAAGATTCA
>DAOWIT010000087.1 GCA_030640765.1 Candidatus Latescibacterota bacterium
AAGCAATTAGCCCAGGCAAACCTGCGCTTTGTGGTTAGCGTAGCTAAGCAGTATCAAAATCAGGGATTACCTTTAAGCGATCTTATCAATGAAGGTAATGTGGGGCTGATCAAGGCCGCAAAGAGGTTTGATGAAACCAGAGGTTACAAATTCATCTCTTATGCTGTCTGGTGGATCAGGCAGGCTATTCTGCAAGCCTTGGCCGAGCAGTCCAGAATAGTTCGGCTGCCACTAAACCGAGTGGGAGCCCTGCACAAGATCGGAAAGGCCTCCTCAGAATTGGAGCAGGAGTTTGGCAGAGAGCCAAGTGCCGATGAGATTGCTGATGAGCTGGATATGACTGAGCACGAGGTTATGGACACACTTAAGATCTCCAGCCGTCACCTCTCTCTGGACGCTCCCTTCAGTGAAGGGGAAGATAACAGTCTCCTGGATGTTCTCTCAGATGGGGTTCAGCCATTGCCCGATGAAAATCTGATGACCAACGCTCTCAGGGATGATATCAAAAGGGCACTTGGCACTTTGAGCAAACGGGAAGCCAAGGTCATAAGCCTCTATTTCGGCCTGGATGGAAAACAGGCACTCACCTTAGAGGAGATAGGACTGAGATTTAAACTAACCAGGGAAAGAGTCCGTCAGATTAAAGAAAAGGCTATACGACGCCTGAGACATGCCTCCCGAAGTCGCCTTCTTAGAACTTACCTCCATTAAATCCTCGTTATCTTTTGAACCCGTGATGATCGGCCTCATCACGGTTTTTTTGGTGCTATTTTGGCATCAGCCAAATTAGAAAATCTAATATTCAATAAAACTAAAAAAAAAACCTTGACAATATTTCTCAGAAACTGTATTTTATTAGAAGCTGCATTCTCAACATCCTTACTTAGCGGGAGGGCAGTATGGATAAGGTATTAGAGACAATTCTCACTACGGGAGTGGTAGCGGTGCTGCGGGCAAAGTCCTCTGCTGAGCTGATGAATGTCGCCCAGGCTCTCTCAGACGGCGGAGTAAAAGCTATTGAGGTGACAATGACCACTCCCGGAGCGCTTAAGGTGATCGAAGGAGTTTCTGAACATATGGCTGGTGAAGTGACAGTGGGAGTCGGTTCGGTCCTGGATGCGGAGACAGCCAGAGCAGCTATACTTGCCGGGGCTCAGTTTGTGGTAGGACCTGTGCTCAACGAAGAGGTGCTCCGGCTTTGCAGGCGATACAGCAAGGTTGTCTGTCCGGGGGCATTCACTCCCACGGAGATACTCAGAGCATGGGAACTGGGAGCTGATATAGTGAAGGTTTTCCCTGCTACTGCCTTGGGTCCGAAATATTTCCGGGATGTGCTAGCACCGTTGCCCCAGGTAAGGCTTCTGCCTACCGGGGGAGTGAGCATAGAAAATGTTGCTGATTTCATCCATGCCGGTGCCTGTGCTGTCGCCGCTGGAAGCTGCTTAGTGGATAAAAAAGCTGTAGCTACGAAAAAATGGGGGGTAATTACCGAAACGGCTAAAAGGATGATTGCCGAGGTGAAAAGGGGACGGGAAGGAACGAATAACTGAATATTGACCATGAAACAAGGAGGTGGTAAATGGCTAAAGGAACCGTAAATAAGGTTATCCTTATCGGACGCTTAGGGGCAGACCCAGAGTTGAAATATACCCCCAGTGGGGCTGCAGTTGCCAATTTCAACATAGCAACTGACGATATTTGGACAGACAAAAAAACAGCGGAAAAACAGGAGAGAACAGAGTGGCACCGCATCGTTGCCTGGAGCAAACTGGCAGAGATATGCGGCGAGTATTTGAAAAAGGGCAGCCGGGTCTACATTGAAGGTAGACTTCAAACCAGGTCCTGGGAAGACAAGAACGGTGTGAAGAGGTACACCACTGAGATCGTAGCCCAACAGATGCAGATGTTAGATGCCAAAGGAGCTGTTCCCGCTGAAGTTGCCGCCCCTCCTGCTGAGGAAGAAGCACCAGAGGGTGAGAAAGAGAACCTGCCCTTTTGAGCCCTCCAGGAGTTCAAGCGAAAACGGGGATAGACACTGTGTCTCTCCCCGTTTTTGAAACCAGCGAACAAAGAGAGATAAAAATGGAGAAGATTGGGATATTGACCAGCGGAGGTGACTGCCCTGGTATGAATGCAGCTATCCGAGCAGTAGTAAGATGCGCAATATATCACGGCCTAAGCGTAAGCGGGATAAAAAGAGGGTTCGAGGGACTTATCCAGAATCGATTAGTAGAAATGGATCTAAACAGCGTGGGGGGCATCATCAACCACGGTGGCACTATTCTGGAGACTGCCCGCTGTCTAGAGTTTAAGACAGAAGCAGGGATCAAAAAAGCAGTTGATACCCTAAAGAAACACAGGATTGAGGGACTGGTGGTCATCGGAGGAGATGGCTCTTTCCGAGGTGCACACGAATTGAGCGCTAAATGGTCAGTGCCCACTATCGGAGTGCCAGCTACCATAGACAACGACATAGCAGGCACAGATTACGCCATCGGATTCGACACCGCGGTAAATACCGCTTTGCAGGCCGTCGATAAGATCAGGGATACCGCCTCTTCCCTCAGGCGGCTCTTCGTAGTGGAAGTAATGGGCAGACAGGCAGGATTTATAGCCCTGGAGACCGGACTTGCCGGAGGCGCCGAAGAAGTGCTCATTCCTGAAAAAGATACCGATCTGGAGAAGATGTGCAAAAAGATAGTAAAGGGTTATCAGAGAGGAAAACGCTCAAGCATTATCATCGTAGCCGAGGGAAACGAATCAGGAGGGGCGTTTAAAATAGCCCAGCAAATAGGGGATAGAACCGGTTTTGAAGTGAGGGTTTCCGTGCTCGGTCACCAGCAGAGGGGCGGAACGCCTACTGCCTTAGATAGAGTGCTTGCCTCCAGATTGGGAGCCGCTGCTGTGGAACAACTGGTTAAAGGCAATACCGATAAGATGGTAGGGGTTATCTCAAATCAGGTAGAGGTCTCTAATCTCGACTACGCCTGGAGATTCCAGAAACAGACAAACTTGAGCCTGCTTAAACTAATCGAAATCCTTTCTATTTGAGTTATCCCGGAACTGCTTTCTGTAAAGAATGCGGTAGAGTCCATCTTCTTCCATCAGTTGCAGGTGAGAGCCCTGTTGAACGATCCGTCCGCCGTCTAAGACAACAATCCGGTCGGCGTTCTGCACAGTGGAGAGCCGATGAGCGATCACTATAGAGGTTCGCCCTTTTATGAGGTGCGTGATCGCTTCCCGTACCAACAGTTCTGCCTCGGTGTCCAACGCCGATGTGGCCTCGTCGAAGATCAACAGGGCCGGATTTTTCAGTATGGCCCGGGCAATGGCCAACCTCTGTCTTTCCCCCCCAGAGAGCCTGACGCCGCGGTCGCCGATTAATGTCTGGTAACCCTGGGGCAACTTCAGGATAAAATCGTGGGCATTGGCCGCCTTAGCTGCTCGCATCACTTCCTCTTCGAGTATTTGAGGAGTGCCATAGGCGATGTTGTTCCAGACCGTGTCGTTGAAAAGTATCGTCTCCTGAGTGACAATTCCCATTAAACGGCGAAGCGAACCGATCTCGATCTTCTTAAGGTCTGTTCCGTCTATCTCTACTCCTCCCCGATAAGGGTCGTAAAATCTGGGAATTAAGTCCACTAAGGTTGATTTACCCGAACCGGTAGGTCCAACCAGCGCCAGTGTCTCTCCTGCTTTTATCTCTAAGTCAATGCCTTTCAATACATCATTTCCATCCTCATACCAGAACCAGACATCTACAAATCTGATCCTCTCGGTGATGTCTGTTATGCGGATCGCTCCATCGCTGTTCTGAATGGAGGGACGGGTATCCAGAACCTCAAATACTCTTTCTCCTGCAGCTAGTCCTTCCTGAATCTGGTTGTTAGCCCGTCCCAGTCTCTTCAGGGGGTCAGTTAGGCAGAACAGAAACGCCAGAAAACCGATAAACTCCTTTGGGGCTAACAATCCGCCTTCCAGCACTTGAAGGCCACCGTAGAACAACAGTAGCAGTCCCACTGCTGTCCCCCAGAATTCGGTCACCGGCGATGCCAACTTTGCCACTCTAATGCGTTTCCTGACTGTACTGAAGTACCGCTGGGTCGCTCGACGGAACTTGGCGATCTCAAACCTCTCCATGGCAAAGGCTTTCACCACTCTAATCCCAAAGATCGTCTCCTGCAGAACCGAGGTTATATCTGCCATTCTCCCCTGGGAACGGGCACTGTATTTCCGAAGTTTTAGTCCAATTTTAGCAATAATCCACAGAGTCACAGGCAGCACCGCTATCACGAATAACGTCAGCTTCCAACTGAGGATAAGAAGAATCCCCAGATAGAAAATGGCCAGGAAAAGGTCTTGAACCAGGGTGGTGAAGACCACCCGGAGGCTTCGGTTGAGGACCCCTACATCGTTAGTCACCCGGGAGATTAAAACCCCAGCCCGGGTTTTGTCAAAATAGCCCAATGGCAGATCCTGGAAGTGCCCATAGAGGCTGTTCCTGAAATCTCTGGCCACTCCTTCTTCCACATGAACTATCAGGTATGCGTGAAGGTAGCCGAAGAGGGTTTTTAAAAAAACGGCCAACGCCAGAACCAGACAGAGGTGCTTCAGGGTCTGCCTCTTTGTCGCTCCCCCGATTAGCTGATTCGTCTTGCTCTCGAGCTTCAACTTCAACCTCTCTAAGAAGGAAATCTTAGGTTTCAAGTCCCTATCCTCTATCTGCTTTCGTTCAGGCACTTGGAATTTGCTGAGCAGGTTTTCAGTCGGGGGGTTTTCAATGACTGTCCCCGGGGATGAGAAGATGGTCTCCACAAAGGGTATAGCCATCCAGAGGCTTATGCTGCTCAACAAGGCAAAAAAGACCGCAGACACTATTGAGCCCAACAGACAGAGCCAATAGGGCCTAACACGGGCTAATATTCTCAAAAAGGTCTTCATTTCTGGTTAACCGCCTTGTTTAAGACCTCTCTTACTCTTTTAACTCCGATGATCTCTATCTGCCCAGTTCCATCCCACTCTTTCAGATTTCCCTGGGCTAACAGGCATCTCTTGAATCCCAGTTTCTGGGCCTCCCTGATCCTTTTCTCCACCTGGCTTACCGGCCGTACTTCACCACCCAACCCTATCTCTCCTATAGCCACCGTGTAGGGGTCAACAGGCAGGTCCCGGAAGCTGGAGGCGATAGCCAGGGCGGCGGCCAAGTCTGCTGAGGGTTCTTCTATTCTCAATCCACCCGTTACTTTCAGAAAGATATCCTGAGCCCCTAAGTGAAGGCCTACCCTCTTCTCCAGCACAGCGATGAGGATGGAGAGTCGCCTCTGCTCTAAGCCGGTGGTCACCCGTTGGGGATAGCCAAAGTTAGTTGGACTCACCAGGGCTTGGATTTCTACCAGAAGAGGCCTGGTCCCCTCAATGCTGCAGGCTACGGCACAGCCGGGTTCTCCCTCGGACCTGTCAGCCAGAAACACTGCCGAAGGGTTCTCTACCCCCACCATTCCTGATTCTCGCATCTCAAATACACCGATCTCATTAGTGGAGCCAAACCGATTCTTGACCGCCCGCAGAATACGGTAGCAGTGGTGTTGGTCCCCCTCTAAATAGAGGACTGTGTCCACCATGTGCTCCATTACTTTGGGGCCAGCTATGCTTCCCTCTTTGGTAACATGTCCGATCAAAAAGACCGGCAGACCCGTCCGTTTGGCCAACTGGGTCAGCAGACCGGTAGACTGCCGCACCTGGGCTATACTCCCTGCCGAGCTCTCCAGTTGTGGACAGTGCACTGTCTGCACGGAATCAATAATTAGCATCGAGGGAGAGAATTTCTCAAGGTAAGAGATGATCCTCTCTAAGTCGGTCTCTGCTAACACAAAAAGGTTGGGAGTCATGCAGCCAACCCGTTCGGCCCTCATCTTGATCTGTCTTGCCGACTCCTCCCCTGAGACATAGAGCACTTTTCTGTTGTCGGAGCTGAGTTCTCCGGCGATCTGAAGCAAGAGAGTTGATTTGCCAATCCCTGGGTCTCCCGCTACTAACACCACC